>JBAXCM010000001.1:0-59481 GCA_037141475.1 Verrucomicrobiota bacterium
CCAGCCAGGTGAATGCACATGCCTTGGTGGCTTCTTCGCTGCCTATCAATGACAACCTGATTAATCAGGGGCTTCTGAATAATCCTGATAGCCAGTTCTTACTTTCGGCACTACCACTGGCAGCCGGCAAGAACGGAACGCCGGCCTTCACACCCTCCGCTCCACTGACTCTCGGGGGCTCGACGGGAGATGTGGTGGTGCAGGCCGGGGCACAAATCTCCAGTCCGACGACCTCCGATCATGTGGGTGGACGGGTTGCTTTGATCGGTGGCAATGTGTCAAATAGTGGCACGCTGACAACACCAGATGGACAGACGATCCTCGCTTCAGGATTGCAAGTGGGCATGGTCGCCCATGCCAGCAGCGACGCCAGTTTGCGAGGACTGGATGTGTATATCGGAGCGGTAGCGGATAGCTCGGCGACGAGTTACGGCAGCTCAGCCAACAGCGGCCTGATTGACGCTTCGCGGGCGAGTGTGCGGATGTCCGGCAAAACGGTGGCGCAAAACGGAGTGATCAGCTCATCAACCTCGGTGGCATTGAATGGGCGGATTGATTTGGATTCGAGTTATGCTGCGGTGAGCAACCAAGCGTATGATTCCACTAATTCGGCCAGCGGTCAGCCATTTTTAGCGACTGCGACCGGCAGTGTCAGTTTTGGCAGCGGCTCGTCCACGGCGATTCTTCCCGAATGGTCCAGCACGCAAACGATCGTCGGCACGCAACTCGCGTTGCCATCGCAAATCAATGTGTGGGGGAAAACCATTCATGCTGCGGCAAATTCCTCGATTGTGGCCCCGTCAGCGGCCGTGAGTCTCAATGCCGGGGTTTGGGACTACGTTTCGCCAACATCAACGTTTGTGTTGGCGGATGGACAGATATATCTTGATAGCGGCGCCTTGGTGTACGTCGCGGGCTCCACCGATGTGGCCGCAAGTGTGACGGAAAATATCGTCTCGGCACAGCTGTTAGGAACGGAATTGGCTGATTCACCGCTGTTGCGCAACAGCGTGCTGCGTGGCAGCACGATCCAAGTGGATATGACGCGCAGCGGCACATACAATGGCAAGTCTTGGATCGGCACGCCCATTGCAGACGTCTCCGGCTATGCAAATCTCATTGAACGCAACATCGGGGAACTAACAACCACCGGTGGCACGGTGAAACTTAATGCGGGTGCCTCGGTGGTGCTGAGCACAGGCGCTAAGGTGGAGGTTGCCGGCGGTTGGACTAACTATCAGGGAGCCACCGTGCAAACGACCCGGGTTCTGGCTAACGGTCATTTGATAGATATAGCCGACGCGACGCCCGACATGGTGTATCAGGCGATTGTTGCGGGAGATTCAACATATGGCAGCACCAAGTGGGGTGTCACGCAAACCTTCAGCACACCCTTTGTGGCGGGAAGCCACATCGCCGGCGGCTACGTGCTTGGTGGCAGTGGCGGGTCCCTGAAAATCAGCGCGCCGGCAGTGGCGTTAGATGGGACAATGCAAGGCGGAGTGTTTGTCGGGTCGACCCAGCGCTCCACGCCGCCGATGGGCAGCAGCTTGTCGCTGGTATTTCAACGGCAGCAAAACTTGTCGCCCTTATACCTGCAGGAGGCTCCCGCAATACCACCCCAAATCGTCTTCGGCGAGGCAGCCGCTATCTCACCACTACCCGGATTTGCAGTGGATAGCAGTGGCGTGCCAAGCGCCTTGCCGACGAATCGGCAGGCCAATGTGAATTTGTCTCCCACTCTGCTGACCACAGGAGGATTCGCCAATTTGCGGGTTGAAAATGGGGAGGGAGGGATCCAACTGCCGCTAACAAGCGCCCTAACGACAAGCCCTGGCGGTTCAATCAGCTTGGCGGCTGCCAATTTGGAAATCTTGGGCAGCATGACGGCACCTAGCGGCAGCCTGACGTTGACGGCTTATAACATATCTCCGTTTGTCGCTGCCGCTTTGAAGACGGCATCATTGCCCGTCACACCACCCCCAAATGCAGGCCGCGGGGTGCTCCATCTCGCATCAACTGCCACCTTAAGCACTGCCGGCTTGCTCGTGGATGACAGGCCGGATTCCGCTACCGCTCTATCACTCCCACTAATAACCCGCGGCGGTAACATCGCGGTTGACTGCTATACCGGGAATTTTGATAGCGGCAGCAAGATTAACGTTGGAGGTGGTGTAAGCGTTAGTGCTAAGGGTGCGATCTCCTATGGCGACGCGGGGTCCCTGGCTATTCGCAGTGGCCAGGATTCGAGTATCCGCTCGGTTGTAGGCGGCAGTCTTCAGCTTGGTGCGGAATTACTTGGCATGTCCGGTGCGAAAGGCGGTTCTCTATCATTAGTGGCACCGCAGATCCAGTTGGGAGGCTCTAGCATGGATTCCAATACACTGGTGTTAGAAGCAGGATTCTTTGATCAAGGAGGGTTTTCATCATATGCATTGACGGGCATTGGCTCGGTGGCACCGGGAACGGAGTCATACAATCCGGCGATTCTAGTTGCCTCAGGGACATCACTGGCTCCGGTTACTTTGCGGTGGTTAGCTGACATTGGGTCTTCAGGGTTGGACGGGATTTCATTGAACAGCATGATCAATCCGCAGAGTGCAAGAAGTCCGGTGTCGCTCTCGCTAACTGCCCAAGGGGTGATCGATGATTTCAGCCAAGCCATGGTCGTGCGGGGGGATTTGAGGATGCAAGCCAACTCGGTGATAGACGCCGGGGCCTACGGCTCTGTGACGCTCAAGGGAGACACGCTGGCAGTGATGGGCACCATCCAGGCGGCCGGGGGTTCCATCGCCATTAGCGGGCCAAAGAAACTTCCGACAAATGCGACCAACCCGCTCAACGCGTTTGTCACAGTGCTGTTAGCGCCCGGCAGTGTGCTATCCACAGCGGGAGGCATGCTGACCACGCCGAACGGTTTTGGTTATCATACTGGGATTGTGCTTGCGGGCGGCAGCATCACGGTCACCGGGAATGTGGCGGCGCAGTCAGGTGCGACCCTTGATGTGTCGGGAGGCTCAGCTGTTCTCGACATGCCGTCCGCCTCGTTGACATCGAGCGCGGTGGGCGATTCCAGTGTGCTTGGAGTGCCTGTGGGGTTGGCGTATCGCTCAGCAAGGATTGATAGCAATGGTGGGTCGATCGCATTGACCGGCAACCAAGAGCTGTTTTGCGACGCAACTCTAACCGGGCGTGCAGGCGGGCCAACCGCCACCGGCGGTAGCCTGTCAATCGCCTCAGGCGCGTTCCACCTATCTGGTACCGACGTGCCACCTAATGACCTCAATCTGATTGTCAAGCAGAGTGGGCTGAGTCTGCCCGCCGGAGTGAGTGTTACGGTGGCCAAGCCGGTGGTCGATGTGCGCGGCAACGAACTAACGGCGCACGGGTACTTCAGTGCGGATGCATTTCAAGCGGGTGGCTTCGACTCGCTCACACTGGGCGGCAACGTGCAATTTTCGGGCGCGGTGTCCATTCAAGCCCGGCGCAATCTGACGGTGGCGACTGGTGGCGTGATTGCAGCCGACGGCGCAGTCAGCCTCAGTGCATCCTATGTGGCTCTTGGCATGGCGTTTCAAGCTCCCGTGCAACCGCAGCAAATCCAAGGGACATTTTTCTCTAGCAGCGGCCTGGCGTACAATCTGGCGCCCACTTTTGGTTCCGGATCACTGCGGGTCTCCGCGGACTTGATAGACATCGGCACGCTGTTGACACAGGGAATCGGCTCGGCGGAGCTGATCGCTCTGAACGGGGATATTCGGGGCAATGGCAGTCTTGACGTGTCAGGTGCGCTAACACTGGGGGCTGGACAGATTTATCCGACTAGCGGTGGCACCTTCACGGTGGCGGTTTACGATTACACGACGGCAGGCACAACAAACAAGGGGTCCATCACCATTAGCGGGGGGGCGAGCCGTCCAGTCCCGTACTCCGCCTGTGGACAATTGAACCTCTATGCATCGTCGATCAGTCAGGGAGGCACCCTGCGCGCACCGTTTGGACAAATCACCTTGGGCTGGAACGGCAGCGGCACCAGCCCTAGCGACCTAACTGTTGGCAATTTGCGTGGCATGCCTGTTACCGCCTCACTAACTCTTGCTGCCGGAAGTATCACATCGGTATCGGCGATCGACCCGGTGAGCGGACAAGGCCTGAGCATTCCCTATGGAAAGAGCCCGGATGGCACGACGTGGTACGATCCGAGCGGATTTGACATTACCTCATCCGGAATGGCTGCAAAGGCCATCCGGCTCTCGGCCCAGTCCGTAGTCACAACAGCAGGCTCACTGGTTGATATCCGCGGTGGTGGTGATGTGTTTGCCTATCAATGGGTACAGGGAACTGGCGGATCCACTGATATACTCGCCTCCAACAGCAGCTTCGCCATCCTGCCTGGCTACGCTGCCAGCTACGCTCCATACGCCGCGTTCAACACACCGATCAACGCGCCGTCGCTGGCAAATGATGGCGGATATGTGTCAAGCGGCTTGGCGCTGGGTGAACGCATCTGGCTAGCAGGCGGCAACGCACTCGCGGCGGGATACTACACATTGTTACCGGCCCGCTATGCCACTCTTGCGGGAGCGTTTCTAGTGACTCCAAAATCCGGCCAGCCCGCCGCGCAGTCGGTGGTCGCACCGGGAGGAGCGTCGGTTATGGCTGGGGTTCTGTATAGCGGATTAGACGCCCAGGTAGTGATACCGGCAGTTCTATCTGAATATGAGGTGGCGCCAGCTGCTGTCGTGGCCAAACGCGCCCAATATAATTTGCTATCCGCTAATACCACCTTGGCGGCATCGGCCGGCTCTTCCCGCCTGCCGGTGGATTCCGGACAACTGAGCCTAGCGGCGACCCTCAGCATGACAATCGGAGGTGCAGTCAATTCGGTGGCACACAGTGGGGGGCGAGGTGGCATTGTGGATATCAGCAGTCCGCTGGACATCGTGATCAGGGCGGCTGGAGCTGCTGCGGACTCTGGCAAACTGTTGCTGGATTCCACCCAGTTATCTTCGTTTGGCGCGGAAAGTCTCTTGATCGGCGGCTCGCGGCACACCGGCTCATCCGGAGTAACCGTAGAACCCTCGACCAATAATCTAACGGTTGACAATGCGGGCGGAGAGCTCAGCGGTTCAGACATACTCTTGGTAGCCAAACAAGCTCTCAACGTCGCAGCCGGTGCCCGGGTTGTGCAGGACGCGGCGCATACCGGAACTGCCGATGCAGTGGCACTCGGCACGACGGGCAGCGTCGGGAGCGGCGACGGGGCGTTGTTACGGGTGAGCGCTGATGCCACGGCTGGCATCACCAGATATGGAGTGGATGGGTCTAACGTGCCGAATCTGATTATTGCAGGCGGGGCAAAACTAATTGGTACGGCGCTTATTTTGGATTCAACCTCTGGGACCTCCTTATCTTCTTCCGCGATCCTGACTGGAAGCAGTGTTTCAATGAACAGCGGTCAGGTGAGTATTCAGTTAGATAATCCTGGAGCATTGTGGCTAAGCGGTGGACAAGCGAGCCGCGGTCTGGTGCTCTCGGGCACCGCACTTAGCAGTTTGCAAGCGTCAGTGAATTCCTTGTCCCTGCTGAGTTATTCATCGATGGATCTTTATGGCAGCGGCAGCATCGGCGGGGCCAACGTTGCAAGCATGGCCTTGCACGCGGCGGAGATCCGTGGATTCAACACAGGCAGTGGTCAAGTTTCCCTGCTGGGCAAGGAAATCCTGATCGACAACAGCCCCAATGGAGTGGTGCCAGGGGTGGTCACTACCAATCATGGGACCTTGAGCATTGCTGCGGGCACACTGCGGCTGGGCAGTCATATCACTCAACTCGATCAGTTCGATTCACTGGTCGTGCAAGCGCAAAACGGCGTCATCGGCAGCGGCACCGGTGGCTTGGCCAGCTCCGGGAGCATGACTCTAACCACCCCGATACTCACCACTGGCGCGTCGGCCACTCAAAGCATTAGCGTCGGCGGCACCTTGTTGCTCCAGCAGCCGGGAACACCCGCCACGGCGGTCTTAACAGGGGGGGCGGGTGGCAGCCTCACGTTGACTGGCAGTTCGGTCAGCGTCAATTCCGAGATATCCCTACCGAGTGGCATGCTCGGATTGCGAGCGACCAGTGGTGACATCACGGTTGGAGGCAGCCTCGTGGTGGAGGGCACGGCGAGAATTTTCCAAGACGTCACCAAATTCTCCAGCGGCGGCAACATCCATTTATCTGCTGATCATGGTTCGGTTAATCTATCGGCAGGCGGGCGCTTGTCGGTGGCCGCCAATCCGGGGGGTGGCGATGCGGGAAGCCTCAGTGTTTTTGTGCCTCAGGGGACGTTTCACTTAGCCAGCACCGGCACCATCTTGGGCCAAGCAGGTGCCGGGGGCCTCGGCGGCAGCTGGGCGCTGGACGCCGGATCACCGGTTGCCATGGCCGCCTTGGACGGAGAGCTCAATACGGCGGGTTTTGCGCTCTCCCGCACCCTGCGAGTGCGCAGCGGGGATGTGATCCTAGCAGGTTCCGCACAATGTCTCAACTATACCGCGAGCGCCGACGCAGGCTCACTGAGTGTAAGCGGAACGATTGACGCCTCCGGTGCTACGGGTGGAACGATCGATTTGAAAGCGAGTGGCAACCTGACCCTTCTATCTGGCTCATTGTTAAATGCCGCTGGTTTGGATTTCAGCAATGCGGGCAAAGGCGGCCGGGTCACTCTCGCAGCCGGCTGCGAAACCAACGGCAGCGCCGGGGCGGGTGTCCTAACGCTTGCCCTTGGTTCACGCATTGAGCTGGCGGTGGCGAGCCGCACACCTGCCAGCGCAGGGCTTGGAAGATTCACTGGCCAGCTGCATCTGCGGGCTCCCGTGGTCTCGGGCGGGACGGATTTGGCAATTGCCCCGATGGCCGGAACCATAGACGGCGCTTCGGTGATTGTCGCCGAAGGAGTGCAGATTTTTGATCTAACTGCGGCAGGAGGCGCCATCAGCTCAGCCGCGCAAACTGCCGTTCGATCGGCGGCCTCCACGTTCAGCTCATACTCGGCGGCTATCAGCACACGGCTACTTGCTGGCAATACGGGTTTGGTCCCGGTGCTGGAAGTGCTGCCCGGAGCTGAGCTCATCAATCGCAACGGCAATCTCACCCTAGGATCACTAACAAGCACATCAACCAGCGACTGGGATTTTTCCGGATACCGCTTCGGCCCTAACGGCGTGCCGGGAATCCTCACCCTCAAGGCAGCAGGGGACGTCGTCTTGTATAACTCGCTGAGCGATGGCTTCAGCTCGGCGGACTATGCCTCCCAGCTGTTAGGACGCAATGCCAGCATGCCTGCCAACTTGCAGTCGTGGTCGTTTCAAATCACCGCCGGCGCTGATTTTGCCGCAGCGGATCCACTTGCCGTCAATTCCACGGCCAGCGGCTCTGTGCTGCTGGGCAAGGACGGCAAAACCAACATCGTTGGTGTGGGGGGGGTTAACGTGGTAACCAGCACCATTACATCCAGACTTTATCAAGTCATTCGCACTGGAACGGGCGATATTGGTATTGCGGCGGCCAAGGACCTGCGTCTCCTAAATCAATTAGCTTCGATATATACGGCTGGTGCGGTGGTCAATGACGCCACGCTGGGTGGCAGCTTCGATGTGCCGATTCCGAACATGGTTGGCAACATCCAACAACGCATACCGTATCCGGCGCAGTACACGATGGCAGGTGGCAATGTTAGCGTTCATGCGCTGGGAGATATCATTCACTATACCACTGACGCGATCAATAATTTGATCGCGGATTCAAGCAAGGAAATGCCCACCAACTGGCTCTATCGGAGGGGCTACGTGGCCCCGGACGGGCAGTTTGGTTTGTCTAACAACAAGGAGATTGCCTCGACCAGTTGGTGGGTTGACTTCAGCAATTTCTTTGGTGGAGTGGCGACACTGGGTGGCGGGGATGTTTCGCTGGTGGCGGGCAAACAGGTATCCAATGTGGACGCGGCTGTCGCGACCAACGCCCGCATGCCCAAAGGGGCACCTAACGCCGCTTCCCTGGTGGAACTTGGCGGCGGTAATCTAACGGTTAAGACCGGCACTGACATTGACGGTGGGGTTTACTATGTCGAGCGCGGCCATGGAACGCTAGATGCCGGCGGATCTATCCATACCAACAGCACCCGGTCGCCATCGCTCACCACGATCAAAAATCCCTCGGATGTGTATGCCCCGCAGACGTGGTTGCCGACGACGTTGTTTCTGGGTAAAGGCAGTTTTGACGTCTTTGCAGACGGCAATATTTTGCTAGGTCCGGTTGCCAATCCGTTTCTGCTGCCGCAAGGGTACAACAACACCTACTGGTACAAGACGTATTTTTCCACCTATGCGCCTGACAGCAGCGTGAGTGCGGTTTCGTTGGCCGGCAATATTACCATGCGCAGCAGTGTGACGCTGCCGACGACAAGCACGAGTCAAAGCGTGAGTTTGGGGACCGCCATTCCCATGTTGCAGGCGTGGTATCAAAACCAATTGCTTTACAGCCCCAGTCCGCGCAGCGCGTCCTATTATCAGCCGTGGCTAAGGCTCACTGAGACGTCCGTGACGCCATTTTCCACGGGATTCAGCCTGTTTCCGGGCAGCTTGAGTCTGGTTGCATTGAACGGGGATGTGAATCTTGCGGGCGGTATCAAACTGGCACCCGCGTCTGCCGGATCGCTTGCCATACTAGCGACTGGCTCGGTCAACGGCCTGCAGATTACGGGGACTGCGACGACGACCCAAGCAGTGATTAACGAATGGGGATCTAGCACGATCAATCTATCCGACGCTGACCCCGCATCGATACCCGGGACAGCGACGCCGGTGGCCTATCAGAGTCTGCTGGCCCAGGACCCTAACAGCTCTATTCAACGGGATTCAAAGAATACCAACGGCATCTTGGTCTCATTTTTGGATCCATTTTTTGCGGAGAGCGGCTCGACGAACCAGGTATTGCAAACCAAGCAAAGGCTGCATGGCGGTGCCATATTGCATGCGGGCGACAGTCAACCGTTGCGGATATACGCTTCATCGGGAGATATCTCCGGATTGACTCTGTATTCAGCTAAAGAACTCCGGGTCGTTGCCGGGAGAGATATCACGGATGTGGCATTTTATAGCCAGAACCTTGGCGCAGCGGACGTCTCATTGGTGAGTGCCGGGCGTGACATCACCGCTTACGATGCGGCTTCATTGCTGCGCAGCCAAGCCACCGCCACCGGTAATGCGTTGAATCTGGGTGAACACCCGCTGGCCGGAGACATTCAGATGGGCGGGCCCGGGACGTTAGAGGTATTGGCGGGGCGCAATCTGGACCTCGGAAGTGGTGCTAGCAATGCTGACGGGACAGGCAGCGGCATCACTAGCATCGGCAATGCCAGAAATCCCTATCTGCCATTCACGGGCGCTGCCATTATCGCCGGCGCGGGCATCGGCAACTCAGGCTCGCTCGCTGCCAGCCAACTCGATTTTAGCGCGTTTATCACCCAGTTCATCAAATCTGCGGATGGCACGGCGCATCTGCTCGAACTCGGACTCACTCAGGACCAATTTGACAAACGCGATCACGAGCAACAGGACCAGCTCGCACTCGAGGTTTTCTATCTGGTACTACGGGATGCCGGACGCGATCACGGTCGCCCGCAGAGCCCTGGTTACCGCAACTACGATGCGGGCGAGGCAGCGATAGCGGCGCTGTTTCCGGGTTCCGGGTGGAGCGGGTCCATCAACACGCAGGAGCGTGACATTCGGACGAAAAATGGGGGTGATATCAGTTTGTTTGCGCCGGGCGGCTCGCTGGCGCTGGCAAGCATCCGGCTGGGCAACCCGCTGACGCCTCCCGGGATTGTCACCGAGGCTGGCGGCAATATCAATGTCTTCACCCGAAACAACGTGGACCTCGGTATATCACGAATCTTCACCCTCCGGGGCGGCAACGAAATCATCTGGTCCTCAGTGGGGAACATCGCCGCCGGCTCATCATCCAAAACCGTTCAGGCCGCACCTCCCACACGAGTGCTGATCGATCCGCAGAGCGCCGATGTGAAAACCGACCTAGCGGGTCTAGCGACCGGGGGTGGTATCGGTGTGCTGACATCGGTGGCAGGCGTACGACCCGGGAATGTTGATTTGATAGCTCCGGTGGGCACGATTGATGCTGGTGACGCCGGTATCCGTGTGTCGGGCAACCTGAACATCTCTGCTGCCATCGTCACCAATGCCGGCAACATCAGTGCCGGGGGAACCAGCAGCGGTACCACAGCCGCCGGAGCGCCTGCCGCGCCGAGTGTGAGCAGCATCAGTGCCGCCTCTAACACAGCCGCAGCTGGCAATACCAGTGTGGCGGAGGCAGGTAGGCATGAATCCCCTCCGCCAGCCCCAGCTGAAACCGCTCTTTCCATCATCAACGTCGAGGTGATTGGTTATGGTGGAGCTGGGGACAATCAGGACGAAGAGGACAAAGCAGACTCTAACGAAAAACCTTGAGGCATCCGGCTTGCGGTGACTGGAAGCATCCGGGTAACGGACTGGTCCATGCGCCGCGCGAAGGCGACCGTCTGGTTGCCTTCTCTTGCTTATCTCATGGGCAACTGTGGGCAGAATGCCCACTCTCCTTGAAGGGGGCGAGCTGGACGGCTTCTCGCTGCCTGACTTCTCGCTCTGCCTAATTGATCCTCTTTGGGCTTCTGCTTGTCATGGACGACAGGCGGCCCAAAAATTAGGCGATGTGAGGTGAATGGACACCGACTCCCTTCGCTCAGGGCTTGCCCCCGGCAGCCGCCTGTGGATTGGCTAACTTGGCGGCACTTAGCTGGATACCGTTGTACGCCTGCCAACCGATCCGTGCCTTGAGGAGGGCATCTGCCTGAGGTTGGGATTGTTGCCAACGCTCCAAATAGTCCGGGCTGGCCGGATCTTGGTTTTCCCCTCCGATCCATTCAACAAATTGCCCGGCTGTCTGGTCGATAGCCTGGTGCTGGATATCAGACAGAGGCAGTTGTGCGGCAGCAGCTTCTTGCAGGGCGGCGGGTATGGCTACCGATGGCTGGCCGTTGATGCCATCGGCTGCTGTGCTGGCGGTGCTTCCAATCGGAATGGGGGCATCTGGGGAGTCGGCCGCAAGCGCCTCAAAATGCCCGGAATTCAGGGTGTTGGAACCTTGCCGAAGGTGGGCATTTCGCGAATGACGATGCTCGGTCGTGCTGCGGTCGGATTGCGTTGCGGCGGGGGCACCGGCATCAACGGCACCATTGGCCAGCGTCGAATCAGGAGAGCGGCTCAAGGGATGCCCGCGGGTGCTGCCACTAGCCGGGCGCTGAGGGGAAGATGTTCCACGGGTCGTTGTTTCAATCGATAAATCCAGTCGCGCAGGTGGCGAATGCAAGCCATCCCGTGCCGTGGATCGAGTCTTCATGGGGGATTCCGCCTGGGCTCCTTCCGCAGAGCGGTTCGCACCCTGGAACCAAATGAAGGCAGCGAGCACCGCCGCACTGAGAAGCACAACGATGGCGATGGCACGAGTCATATAAAACGATTTCATTATCTAGCGAGGCGCTGGTTGAGGCCCCAATTCAGTCTTCAAAAATCTCCAGTGGGCTAGAGTGGCAGCCGGATCTGCCTTGGCTTTGCCACTTATGCCGGGCGGTAAAAAAAGGGCCGACGCGGAAGGCTCTTCCGCGTCGGCTTTGATATATCATTCGGCATGCCTATGTTAGGCCAGTTTGCCGGAAGATGTTATTGGCCGACGGTGCCGCCGTCCGAACCACGGCTCACATTCATGGTGCTGAGGAGGATGCCGGACGTCGAAGCATCGACGACCTTAATCTGCGTGGCGAGACTTTGGGCAACTGCCTTGACATTGTCAGGAGCAGACGTTTTGAACGCCAGATGCTCGTAGCCCCAGAATGTGTACTGGCCATTCCGGACGGCATCAGGGCTAAAAGTCACACCGTTGTAAGTGAGTTCCTTCGCATTGCCCACACCGGCACCCGTTGAGCCAGCACCCGTAAGAGCACGGTTCGAATCCCCGAGGCTCAGATAGGTCACATAGTAACCACCGATTGCGTTCGTTGTGTAGCGCATTGCGTCTGCCAAGCTGCCACCGCTAGAATAGCCGCCGTTACCCGCAATGACGCTCAGGCCAAGCAGGTTGTATGGGCTCCAATAGGCATGAGAGGCAACGGTCGAACCGGAGAACGTCGGCTGATATTGCAAAACAGGCAGCGAGGTACCCACGCCGGTTTCCGCTAGAGCGGTGAGGCGGGTGCCGGAGTCGAAGTCACGACCAATCGCAAACACACTGATCCCCAAATCGCCCGCCAATCCGGTGAAGGAGGCCAGGGTCGTCGATCCAGTCGGAAACAGGGCCTGGGCAATTTGCGGCGTCATGTTGGCCAAACCGGCTGGAGCACCGGTGCTGGCAATCCACTTGAATGGCACAACTCCCACCGGGCTATCTGCTGCTTCGGTAAGATTGCCAACCGGAATGGTAACCGAGCTGGTGTACACATCGCTCAGCGCGATCAGCGGCACTTCCGAAGCCACACCGCTGGGTAAGCCGGACGTGCCAGCACCAGCAGAAGTGGTGGCCGAGTCTGCGAGGAAATTGACGCTGAGGCCGTCATTGACCGACTGATATCCCCCGACCGAACCGGAGAAGGCCGTCTTGATGATCACCGGGACGTTGCCGCTCATCGTGGTACCGATAAAGATTGCTTGGCTCGCCGAGCCCAGTGATGAGCCCGTGAAGCCAAAGGTGTAACCGGGAACGAGGATGTTGCCGATGGCATTGTGGGTCGAACCACGGAATGCGCTCGAACCGGTGATGCGCACAACGGTGGCGGGGGGCGGGGTCGCGCTAGCGACTCCTGCGAGGGTCAGAGCGGCAAGTCCGAAGATAAATGCTTTGTTTGTTTTCATAATGGTGTTGGTAGTGTTGCTTTGTGTTGCTTGTTTGGTAATGGAATATGTGTGTCTGTTGATGGGAGAATTAAGCTTGGTTGCGGCGGCGACGCAGCATGAGGCTTCCAAGGCCGAGGCTGGCAATGAGCAAGGAGCTGGGTTCCGGGATAACCGTGACGGCTCCGCCAGCGTCAATGCTCAGTGTGCCGAGATAGGAACTGGTGTTGGCCGTATCGGTGCGAAACAGATCCAGTGGCTGGGCTAGAGTGCCTTCGATGCCACCGTTGATTTGCTTGAACGCAGTCGAACTCGTGCTGTTGGTGCCACCCAATTGGAAGCTCCTCCAGCTGGCAGCATCCGTGTTGGCTTGGATCACCAGTGCTGGGTTGTTCAAGCTTGCCTGATAGGTGCTGAAGCCATTCGTCGAGCCTTCCAACCCCATCATGGTGGTGGAAACAATGCCACGGTTGGTATTGCTGAGGGCAAGGCCGCTGCCAACCGACCCATTGGTCTCCGGCTTTGACGCATAAACCGTCTTGGCAGTGTCGCCACCCACAGCGGCTACATTCGACGGGCTGCCGGCGATGCCCCAGCGCATGTTCGGATTGGTAGCCCAGCCAGGGCCGAAAGCAGCCACCAAATCGGTGTTGATATCTCCGAGACTGAGCGTGACGCCTTGGGTGGGAGTGTAGCCGAGAGTGTCATCACGATAGCTGGCAGCGCTGCCGATATCAACCACCACACTTTGGGTGCCTGTGACATCACGAAAGCCTAGCAGCAAATCGCCGACGTTGAAGTTGACCAGCGCCGCCTGAGCGGAACCCGCCATAAGGACGGTACCGAGGATGGCACCGGGGATGTTGAATCTATTTACTTGATGTTTCATTTGTTGTGTTATTTTCAATTCAGATTGAGCAAGTGATTCGATAGGCCATTTCTGGTTTTTCGTTCGCGCTGCCCCGTCAGGCTAAAGTAACGTCATGCAAATTGGACATTGGATAAGTGTGACATGTCTGTCACACAACCAGACAAACCTATAGTTATTGATTGACCTGCAAACGGGTGAACAACCTGCCGCCTGCCCCAGCGTTGGAACGGGGAATCGTAACGGTCACGGTTTCGGGATTGCTACCATTTGTCACGACATTGACGGCACCAGCTGAGGCGGAACCGACCGGAATGGACGTCCATGTGGACAGATCTGTGGACCACTGAACGAATTGAGTGGTATCGCTTTTTGAGGCGACGCTGCGGCTGAAAGACAAGTAAATATGGGTCGCGTCTGATGTCTGAACCGGCAGGATCGAGGTACTTGCGGCGAGTGGATCGCCACCCAGGACATACTCCATCAGATTGCTGATGCCATCGTTGTCAGGGTCTTGGTTGGCTCCGTTATTAGCAGCGGTGAGTTTCATTGTGGTGGCCCAAGCCGCATATCCGCTGCCCGCTGAAGGCCCGGTATAACTGATGACACCGGTGGCGTTGATGCTAAAGCTGCCCACATAGGTGCCGGCCGTCGTGCTGGTGATGCGAAACAAATCCAGCGGTTTGGCAAGTGTGCCTTCGATGCCGCCATTGAACACCTTGAACGCGGTGGAACCCGTGCTGTTCGCACCGCCCGGCTGAAACGATGACCACCAGTTGACAGTGGTGCTGTCTTGGACCGCCAAGCGGGCATTGCCTGACGATGCGTTAGAGAGTGAGAAGCCGCCGCTACCCGCGTAGCCTTCCATGCCCATCATGGCGGTGGAGGCGATACCACGGTTTGTGACGCTGATTGCCCAGCCGGTGACTGGAGTACCAGGGGTCACCTCAGCCTTAGAAGCATAAACGGTTTTGGCGGTGTCGCCGTTGAAGTCAGCAGAGTTGGATGGGCTGCAGGCGATACCCCAGAAGATATCGGTCCGGCTGGCCCAGTTAGGTCCGAATTGAGCCACCATATCGGTGTTGATATCACCGAGACTCAGATTTCCCGAGGCCACTGTGTGGTCACGGAAGCCTGCGGCGCTTCCCAGATTGACGAGAACATTGCGGTCAGCACCGGTGCCACCGCTGGCACGGAACCCTACAATCAAATCGCCTTGATTGTAGGTGGGAGTAGCGGCAAAGGCGCCTGATGCGGTGAACAGAAGGGCACTATAGATTGTCAGGTTGATGTGTTTCATGATCGGTAGATAGACATGGAGCGTCCGCCTGCAAGGCAAGCGGTGGGCAGATTGAACATGACCGCCCCCAATGACCGGAAGAGCCCTATTGTGACAATAATGTCACATTGCCAAGTCGCTCTCGCGTGCCTCGGAGGTCGGATGGGTGCCCCCAATGTGAAGAAATTGAAACAATAATCTTCTTGAGGGTGGAGGGGAGACTGGCATTTTGACGCATCGTATGAATACGAATACCAAGACCCCAAGCGGCGTGGGCATAGTGAGCCGCATCAAATCATCGGGACCATGCGACGAGCGGCCGCCGGATCGCGAAGTGCGTCGTCTGCACGGCCTGAGTGCCGATGTAGGTGCCGCCTGCAGTGCATGGTTAGTCAGCCGGGGAATCAAGACCCGGTCGTGGGGAGACTTCAACGTGAGCAGATACCCCCGCAAACGGCCGAAGCTTGAGGTTTACGATTGATGTGACAATTTCGTCGCAAGAATTCACTGTGCCCGGCACCCGAAATCGTGGTGATTGGCATAGCGCAAGCCTATGAACCCACCCACACCCTCCCGTTGGACTCTGGATCTATCGAATGCCATTCCGCTGTTGCGCGGTGGCCCAGCCCAGCTGCTGAAGAAGCCTGCCGAAGATTTGCTAGGGCTCACCGCGATGAACCGGTTTCTCCAGAACCTCAATCCGGAGCAGGACCCCGCCACCATTTTTCAGCGGGCGTTGGATTTGCTGGCGCTACGCTATCGGATTGATCATGGCACCGTAGAGGCGATCCCGTGCACCGGTCCGGTGATTGTGGTGGCCAATCATCCGTTTGGAGGCGGCGACGCCTTGGTATTGGCACACCTGTTGGCCGCCCGCCGCAAAGATATGCGGATGCTCGCCAATAGTATGCTAGAGCGGATGGATGCAGTGCAACCGTGGCTCATCGGGGTGGATCCGTTTAGCGATGGGGCTACCTCGTCGCGTCGGAACATTGGGCCGATGAAGCAAGCTCTGACTCATCTGCGCAACGGCGGATGCCTGGGGATTTTTCCCGCTGGTGAGGTCTCGTCGTTTTCGCCGCAACACGGCACGATTCTGGACAAACCCTGGTCGAAACACGTCGCCGCCTTGGTTCGCAAGACCGGTGCCACCGTGGTACCGATCTGTTTCACCGGAGCTAACAGCTGGCTTTTTCAAGTAGCGGGTTTGATGCATCCGCTGCTGCGCACCGCTCTGTTGCCGCACGAATTTTTACGCTGGCAAGGCAAGGAGATCACCCTGCGGATTGGAAAACCCATGCCCGCCTCCACTTGGTCAGTGAATCAGGACGACCAATGGGTGGTTGATGCCATGCGGCTGCGTGTAGACCTACTAGGGGACAAGCGCCGGGCACCGCGCAGCCCGCAGCGGATGCCCAACCTGCTGCCAAGGTCATGGCGCAAGACCACCGGGGAGCCCAATCCTGTGGCACCGGCAGGGGATCCGGCGGTGCTTGCCAGCGAGATTGCCAGCTTGCCGGGAGACGGCTTGCTCGCCGCTCACGGGGACCTGGAGGTATGGGTCTCTGGGGCCGAGGCCATACCTAACATACTAGACGAAATTGGCCGCTTGCGGGAGTTGGCATTTCGAAATGTTGGCGAAGGCACCGGACGGGCCCGCGACTTGGATGCGTTCGATACTCACTACCGGCACCTGTTTCTATGGAATGCTTCCACCCGGGAAATCGCCGGGGCGTACCGCATGGGTTTGAGCGACGAGTTATTAGCCCGCAGTGGCCGCGACGGGTTTTATACCCACACGTTATTCCGCTTTCACCCGTCATTTTTGAAGCAGCTTGGGCCGAGTCTTGAGCTGGGCCGCTCGTTTGTGACCGCCGCCTATCAGCGCAAGCCGTATTCGTTGTTCTTGTTATGGAAGGGGATTGGGCATTTCGTTGCGCGTCATCCGCGTTACCGCACCTTGTTTGGTCCCGTGAGCATCAGCAGTGACTATTCGATGGCATCGCGTTCCTTGATGGTGGAGTTTCTCCGACAACATCATGGCGACGCGGCGATGGAAGAATTGGTGAGGCCCCGCAACCCGTTCCGCCCGGCACCCCGCTTGCGCCGTCAACATGCCCAAATCGCCGCAGGCTTGAAATCTATCGACGAAGTCTCATCTCTGGTCGCAGGAATGGAGCGAGACGGTAAGGGCTTGCCTGTGCTGTTGCGCCAATACGTGGCTCTCAATGCGGTGCTGCTCAAATTCAATGTGGACCCGCAGTTCTGCGATGCGCTTGACGGACTGGTGGTGGTGGACTTGCGGGCTGCCGATCCACGCATGATGACCCGCTACATGGGAGCGGCTGGCTGGCAGGAATTTTGCCAGATGTATCCTGCCCCGGCGCGAAAATCCAAAGGTAACCCGGCACTTGTGGATTGATGCGCCTCAGCTTCGTCACTGATACTTTTCCGCCGGACGTCAATGGTGTGGCTAACACACTGCGGCGCCTTCAAAACATCCTGCGCCAACGGGGCCACGAAGTGGAAACCATCGTTCCCGGTGACCTGCTGGACGCCGCTCTGATCCATGGCAGCATCGCCCCCGTGGATTCTTCCGCCAGGCTGCGCCTCGCCGCTCTGCCGCTGCCAGGATACAAGGGCTTGCGCATCGGACTGCCTGCCCGCGGCACGCTGGCCAAGCACTGGAGCCCCCGGCCCCCTGACGTGGTTTATGTGGCCACCGAGAGTTTGTTAGGCAGCTCTGCGATTGATGCTGCCGGCGACGTCGGATCCTGTGTGGTTTCCGGTTATCACACGAACTTCGACCAATACCTGCGCGACTATCATCTCCCGATGTTGGAGGATGTGGCAAATGCCTATTTGCGCAGACTGCACAACCGCACGCGAGCGACTTTCGCACCGTCGCCGGATGCCATCGATCGTCTGCGGGCCTTGGGGTTCAGCAATCTTAGAATGTTAGGACGGGGCGTCGATATTGTCCAATTTGATCCCGCCAAGCGCTGTGAGCGCCTGCGTGCCAGCTGGGGGGCTGGCGAGCAAGATACCGTCGCACTTTACGTCGGTCGCCTGGCACCGGAGAAAAACCTGCCGCTGGCGATGAGGGCGTTTGAGGTGATGGCTAGGCATGAAACCTCTCAGGGGCGGAATTTTCGGGCTGTGTTGGTAGGGGACGGTCCGCTACATGCGGAATTGCGGGCAGATGCCGGCCACTGGCGCTTTGCCGGAACACGCACTGGTGAGGAATTGGCCGTGCATTACGCCTCCGCAGATATCTTCATCTTTCCCAGCCTCACAGAAACCTTTGGCAACGTCGTCATCGAGGCCATGGCCAGCGGCCTCGTCACCGTCGCCTACGACTGCGCCGCCGCCGCAGTCCACCTGAAACATCAAGTCAACGGCTTGAGTGCCCCAATAGGGGATGAGACAGGATTCCTCGGCGTGTGCATCGCCGCGCTGGATCGCAACGGTTGGCCCGATTGGAGGCGCGAGGCCCGCCTCACTGCATCCCGCCTCACATGGTCCGAAGTGGTCTCCAACTTCGAAAAAGACCTGAGCGACCTCCTCTCGTGATCATTTTGCCCTCAAGCAAGACTGAGCCTGACGACAGGCAACAACCATTATCTAGCCAAAATTTTATGGAATGGCGTTTTCTCGATGCCATCGGGCCATTTTTCCGCGGCATTGAACGCAGCCGCATCAATTGGTCCAAGATACCATTTTCGGATCTGACCACGCAGGGTCCCCAGGCAAGGGCTCAATGGGACCGCATTGCGGCTGATCTAACACGCCTGGTGACGCAGGCCCGTGACTACGGATTCAATGCGGTGACGCTCGATGACGTTGCGCACTTGGTGCCGCATCCTTGGCACAGTTCTGAATTGAATCGAGACCTAGAGGTATATCGTGCGGAATTTGGCCGGCTGTTCCAGATCATCGACGGACTGGGAATGGCGATTTTTCTAACGACAGATGCGATTCCCTGCAGCGCCGGGCTGCTTGAGGCCACGGGTGGTCGCCGTGCAGCGCTGGATCAATGGTTCCGGGAGGTTATCACGAACATTCTTGATACATTTCCCGAGGTGCGCGGGATCGTCTTGCGGATTGGTGAGAGTGACGGGACCGATGTATGCGATCCGCTGCGCAGCCGCTTGCACCTCAAAAACTCCCGTCAGACGCACCGATTCCTGCGGGACCTCCTGCCCTTGTTTGAAAGTCGGGGGCGCTTGTTGGTATTCAGGACGTGGACGGTTGGTGCCCATCGCATCGGCGACTTGATCTGGCACCGCCGCACCCTTGAGGATACCCTTGGCGGGCTGAATTCACCTGCATTGCTGGTGTCGATGAAACACGGCGAGTCGGATTTCTTCCGCTATCTGCCACTCAACCGCGCGTTCTTCCGGCTGACTCAGCCAAAAATGATCGAAATTCAGGCACGCCGCGAATATGAGGGCGCTGGCGAATTTCCGTCTTTCATCGGCTGGGACTGCGAACGCATGGCACGCGAGCTTGCCGGAGTGAGAAACCTAGTAGGTATCTCGGTGTGGTGCCAAACTGGCGGCTGGCACGGGTTCCGGCGGTTGGCGTTTCTCGAGGACAAACACCGCGATATTTGGATCCGGCTCAATGTTCTGGCCGCAAGCAGAATCCTCTGCGATGGCGCCACAGTCGAACAAGTCGTTAGCCAAGTGGCAGGCCCCGAACATGCGGATGCCCTGCTCGAATTATTGCGGCACTCTGAGACGGCTGTTAGAGAATTGTATTACGTGGAGGAATTCGCCCGCCGCAAGTTATTTTTCCGAAGAGTGCGGATTCCACCACTGTTGCATGTCTATTGGGACTGCCTATTCATCAATCATGCCTTGCGCAAAATCCTCATGCATTTCGTTGACGACCCGGAATGCGCAATCCGCGATGGCGAGGCCGCGTTTGACTTGTTTCCTCGGATGATCTCCCTTGCTGGACAGGCTGGGCTACCGGGTGACGACATCGAATTCATGCGCGACACCTTCCGCCTCATCGCACTGGCCAGGCGTTACTATTTTCTGCCATTCGATCCGGCATTGCCACCGGTCATCGAGGCGGCCAAGCGGACGTACAAGTTGCGCTGGCCGCGCTCAGAACGCCCGCGCTACCGCATTAAGACCTCGTTCGAGCCGTTTCGCGTCAAGCGCCGCACCCTGGCTTGGATCGCCGCCCTGTTGCTGCGAAAACGCCGCGGATACCGTATCATTGACTACCTGTTCACTCTCGGGCTGCTAGGAAGCCTCTATCGCCTGCTGCGCCCGGCGACGAGGAATTCCCTGCCCAAATTCCTGCGCGACTCTGCCATGGGCATCGACACCTTATTCAAGTGAGATCTGCCCCCGTCCGCCCTGAGTGGAACCGGCTTTTCCACTGTGGCATTCACAGGTATTGCAGCGCGGATTCTCAGCTTGGATCCTTGTATAAGATATATATCGTCTGCAGGCGAGGGCCACCCCAAGCGAACAAGCTTAAAGCTGGCATCAGCCCTAGCAACTGGTGGCTCTCTTGATGGATCAGGCGGAATCCGGCAGTCTTGATGCTCTCGGCGGAGATATTGCGCAAGGCCGGGCCGGTTTCCGCATCCCAGCAGATGAGAGTGCGTGGCGGCATCGCCTTCAGGGTTGCCATGGCACCGGCGTGGTCACTCGCGTAAAGAGCTGGTTCTTCCCATGGATCGCGGTCCCAGGCGATGTTCATTGCCGCCTGGCTCCACAGGAACCGATCCACCGGAAGGCCGGATTGATTGTGGTCGAACCACGCCTTCGCGGATTGCACAGCGCGGGCATCACGGTTCCATGAGGAGCCATCGACAAACCAGAAGTTCGCAATGAATGAGACACTCACCACAGCCGCCCACGTTCGGCGATTGCAAACATGCGGCCAACGGGAGCTAAATTGATTCCATCCCATGCATCCTGCAATTGCCAAGCAGGGGGCGAAAGCGGAGAAATACCTCGCATAGCCAGCCGATCCAAACAGCCCAAACACCCTCATCACACTGTGCATCGCAAAGGTGAACAGGAATAGTGCCGCAATAAGCCGGAGTCCTGGAGAACGGGCGAGAATCCATAATCCAACTGCCACCGGCACCATCAGCAAGGGTCCGGCGATTTCCGGAAAGCGTGACAAGTACTGCCAAATAGGGCCTTTGCCATAGGCTGCCCCCCCAGCCGACCAATCTGGCGGCCAATTATGAATGATATATAGTGGGTCGCCGCTGATGACCCACGCTGCGAGCACCCAGCTAACCAATCCAACCGCGAGCAACAGGCTGCACATTCCTCGCTTGATGAGAGACTTGGCCAAAGCTGGGCTGCCGAGCATCATCAAACCCCATACCACGGCCACGAAGGCACCTTCCGGCCTCGCACCGATCAACAAAGATGCCAGCACCGCACCTAGCCACAATCGTCCGGAAAAATGTGCTAGCAGAGCGGCAGACAGGACTGTTGCGAACAACGGCTCTGTCATCGTGTCTCCCCACATCAAAAACAGAGCGGGTTGCAAGAGGTAGAACGGAATGCAGCGCCAGCTATCTGCTAGCCCGATTCGCCGAGCTATCAGCCAAGTCATTGCCGCCCCGGCGGTGGATATGAATACAGCCCAGCACCGAGATACTTCATACCCACCTAAGGCTGGAACTGCATGCACCAAACTAAACAATGGCCGCTGCCAAACACTGATAAATAACTCCGGATGCTGCCAGGACCAGCGCGCAAATATAAAATGATACCCACCGTCCTGCTGGTAGCTGTCGGGATAGATCATCACCAGTGCAAGTCCGCACGCCAGACACGCCACTAACCACAGCAGCGCGGCAAATCTGAAGCCTGACAATTCTCCTGAAAGCCGGGGCGAAAGCATCGAACACGACGGCTCCGTCAGGCGCCAAAATGGCCACCTCAAACAATTTTCCCGCATATCGGTTTCAGGGGTCTGGATGCTCATGCGCTGGGTACCCTAGGAAGCATTCCACAGCTCACTCAAGAATCTCTTTGTGGCGATATTGTCACAAGGGGGCGCATCTCCGAAAATTGCTATATATCCAATAACAGAAGTTCAAACCACGAATTGCACGAGTCGTTAGCCAAGTGGCTGGCCCGGAACATGCGGATGCCCTGCTCGAACTGTTGCGGCATTCCGAAGCGGCTATTGGGGAGTTATATTGCGTGGAGGAATTCACCCGCCGCAAGATATGCTTCCGAAGGGTGCGGATTCCGCCAATGTTGCATGTCTAGTGGCACTAGGCAGCCCCATCATCCAGGGTCCGTGCAAAAACCCGCCATCCCGGGCGGGTGCCCTGGAATTTTTCCGTTGCCTCCGGAACGTAGGTAACTACACTCCGACGGAGCGCGGCTTCTACGGATGCGGGCAAAAAAATTCAAAACCCCCAGTGACATTGCAACGCCTGAGGCCCCCAAGTGGTTTAAGATCCCCCACCCCGCCAGCCATCGATGGCCTCGGCGAGACTCAGGTGCTCGCCGACCGCGACACGTTGCGCGAAATCCTCGACGGACTCAATCGGCTGGAGGATCTCCTCGATCACACGCCAGTGCTCGACGCAGCCGCACAGCGCGGCTACTTCACTCCTGACGAAGACGACCGCGTCCGCCAAGCCCTGCTGGCCTATCGGAACTATCGATTCGCCGCTTATGAAATCATCTTCCGCTATCGTGAGTTTGAAGAAATTGAGGACGAATGGTTGCAGACGCGCTGCTTCATCATTGCGTTTGCTGCCGCGCTGGTCCTCTACGCGAAGTCGCTCAAATTCATCGGTGTGGCGGAGCGTCTGCCGCTACTTCGCGCCAAGCTCAACGAGCCGGACGCGAAATTTGAACTCGAGGCCGGCTTCTTTGATGACGTGCGCACCGGTTACAGTTCCCTGTTCAATTACCGGGCACTGGCTCACGCCGACCGCTTCTGGGGCGGATTGCGACACACGGCTTGGTTTCGCAACCTTGATGCCAACTCCGATTGGCACTGGCTCTGCGAAATAATCCGCAGGAAACGCGGAGTGATCCGCAAAAGCTTGTTGGGTGCCTTGCGACGCTATCTGCGCTCTAACTGGCACGCGCTGTGGCAGAAGGCCCTGCGTCCAGCACGCAAAACCCGCTATGGCCTGCAATCCCTTGTGGGTGGACGCTTCGCTGGCATTCATGTCGTCGCTAACCCGGTCCACGTCCTAACTGAAGATGTGCTCGCTGGATTGCATCCCCAACTCCAGCCGGGCGATATTTTGCTGTGCCGCGCCGAGGGCAAGCTCAGTGCCGCAATGTTGCCGGGCTTCTGGTCGCATGTCGCAATCTATCTCGGATCGCGCCGCCAACTCGAGGCACTCCAAGTCCACACCCAGCCACACGCCGCCAAACATTGGGATGCATTCCCAATGCCCCCCGCCCCGTTGGGCTGGGTCATCGAGGGCGTCGCACCTCGGGTCCGCATCTGCCCACTCGAAACCAGCCTCCATGCCGACCACGTCGTCGTGCTGCGCCCTAACGTGTCGGCGGTGGATCTGGCGGCGGCGCTGGGTGAGGCGTTCGGGCACTTGGGCAAGCCGTATGATTTCGAGTTCGATTTCAACGTAAGCAGCCGCATCGTGTGCACCGAATTGGTGTATCGATGTTTTCACCAGCGCGGACCCATCAGCTTCCCGTTAGTAAAGCGACTCGGCCGCTTTACCCTCAGCGGCGATGACGTCGTTCACCTCGCCTTGGATGGATTGGCAATGGCCGACGGACCCCGGCACGCGCCGTTGCAGCCGGTTGGCTTGATCCTCAAGCGCAGCGACGGAGAGGCGCACATGGTGCCCGCCCAAAGGATTGTTCCGCTGCTGCAGCGCATTCGCGTTGGCTGGCGACCGGCCCGCCGGGTCCCACCTGAGGCGAAGTCTCGCTAGAGTCCTTGAAAAGCCAATGATATTGTCGTTAGATTAACTTTCTTGTCTTGGGAAGCAGCCCCAAAATAAAATACATTTCTATTCTTGAAATTTCCTGAAAAGATATCCATATGTGCCCCGTTAGGCAGAAAACTATCCTCCAATCATGAAATGCCTCTTCCACTTGTTGGTCCGTGTGTTTTTCCGCTTCCGCTGCTACAACCCGGCGGTGTTGAACGAGCCCGGCCCGGTCATCCTCATTCCTAACCACACGTCCTGGCTGGATTGGATGTTTCTCATCGTGTGCATGGGGGACCATTGGAAGTTCGTCACCTCCAGCACCACCGCTCGCACGAGTTGGCTGCATCGCCTCATCATGGTCAACCGGCACACTTTCCCCGTCGATCCCGCCTCGCCTTACGCGGTTAAGCGCATGGCGAAATATCTGGCCGGGGGCGGCAAGTTGGTACTCTTCGCCGAAGGCCGTCTCTCGCGCACCGGCTCCTTGATGAAACTCTTCGATGGAACCGGCTTCCTGCTGCTCAACACCCACGCCAAGGTCATCACCTGCTATCTGCGCGGCGCTCAGCGCGTGCCGTTCTCACCCCAGCCAGGCTGGAAAAAATGCTTCACGCCGGTCAGTGCCCACTTCAGTCCCGTCATTCAGCCGCCCACCCCGCAAAACGTCAGCACCGCCCATGCCCGAGCTACGCTAACGACGTGGTTGCGGGATTTAATGGTGAGCCAGCAGTTTGAAACGGAGATGCAATTCGGCCCGTCTAACCTCTTGGACGCGATCGCGGATACGGCACGGCACCATCCGAAACAAATCGCCATGGAGGACGCGACCTTGCAGATATTGACATATCGCAAGTTGCTCATCGGCGCGGATCTTCTGGCCCAGCAGTTGGGGAGAATCCCCGGCTTCACGCCTGCCGGAGCCGCACGGATCGGCGTGCTGTTACCTAACATCAATGCCACGCCCATGATCTTGCTCGCCCTTTGGCGGGCTGGCAAAGTCCCCGCCATCTTGAACTTCTCCACCGGCATCGCCACCATGAAGGCTTGCGCCGAGATCGCCGAACTGAGATATGTCATCACCTCGCGCACCTTTCTGCAAATTGCCAAACTGCAGGTGGCCGCCTTGGCCGATGTCGGCGTCGAATTCATCTATCTGGAGGATCTGCGCGCCGGCCTCACCTTCATCCAAAAATTTACCACCTATCTGCATCACCGTCTGTGCCTGCAACCTGCCAGCCACAAGCTGGCCGCCGATTCTGCTGCCGTGATCCTGTTCACCTCGGGCTCGGAAGGCACCCCCAAGGGAGTTGAACTGACGCAGGGCAACCTGCTAGCGAACATCCGCCAAATGCTAGCCATCACCGATCTCACGGATCGTGACCGTCTATTGAACTGCCTGCCGATGTTTCACAGTTTTGGGCTAACCATCGGCCTGTTGCTGCCCTTGGTGCGGGGGATGTATGTGTTTATTTACCCTTCGCCCCTGCATTACCGCGTCATCCCGACGGTCCTATATGACCGCGATTGTTCGGTGTTTCTGAGTACAAACACGTTTCTCAATGGCTACGCCCGCAAGGCTCACCCATACGACTTCAGCAGCATGCGCTACCTGTTCGCCGCCGCGGAAAAACTGCAGGAAGCCACCGCACAGTTATGGATGCAGAAGTTCGGCGTGCGCATCCTTGAAGGCTATGGCGCCACGGAATGTGCCCCGTGCGTGAGTGTCAACACACCGCTGGCTCCCAGTCATGGCTCGGTCGGCCGCATGCTGCCCGGCATGGAATACAAGCTCGAGCCGGTCGAAGGCATTTCTGAGGAATCTCCCCAAGCCGGTGCCGTGACATCGCCCGAGGCGGTGGGTCGACTCTTAGTGCGCGGCCCGAATATCATGCGCGGCTACTTGAATGCCGACGCCAATGCAGCATTCCAAGCCCTCGGCGGCTGGTACGACACCGGCGATATCGTCAGCGTGGATTCCGGCGGCTACTTGCGGATTCGTGGACGCATGAAGCGCTTCGCCAAAGTGAGCGGCGAAATGGTCAGTCTGACGGCTGTGGAAGACGCCCTGGCCGGGGCATTTCCGCAGTATGGTCTGAACTGTCAGGTAGTCGTCATCACGCGTCCCGACGAGGACAAGGGCGAAGTATTGATCGCTGTCACCAACGAATCCAGATTGACTTTGGCAGAGATCCGCGAGGCGATCAAAGCCAAAGGTCTGACAAATCTAAACACGCCCCGCGAACTCCAACACGTCAAAGAAATTCCAAAACTCGGCACCGGCAAGGTGAACCACCGCGAACTGGTGGCGCGCCTAACCATCCCCTCAGATAACATCTAAATGCCATCATTCAAACCTATGCAACACGTGCCATGCTTGAAAAACGACATCTGATCGGGCCACTCGCTCATTGGCTTGCGGCAGGAAAGCTCGACGCGCAAGTGGTGTTGCCCGCGATCCAACAACTCAGCACCGACGATCCCAAATCGCTTCCAGAGATTCTCGGGGCGCTTGAAGGTGAGGCGGATGGGGTGTGGGCCACTTTGGCCGAAGCGCTGCGCCTCACCCTGCACAGGGAGGCGTTGCGAATCTATCAGGCAAAGCAAGCGGGCCTTGTGCTGCGCGACGAGGAGAGCCTGAGTGGCTTGCCGCTGGTTGCGGTGGATGCCTGGTTGGCTGATGCGAATGTGACGGCTGCGGTGTCCGACGCGCTGCGAATAGCCTGCGATCTGGGATTTCTGGCCGACAAGCAGGAGCAAATGCCGTGTTTGTTCGCATGCGTCCAACGCGAGGGAATGCAGGTTCTGAGAAATGCGGGTGCGCAGGTTGGAGCACTCATCGAGCGCCTGCCGCAGCCATGGATCCAGCGACTCGCGGCGGCGTGGACGTCCGATCTGCCGGGCCGCGAAAGTGTCCTGAGCGAGATCAAGAACTGGCGCGATGCCTATCAAACAAATTGGTGCCAGCAGACCGCCCGTGTGATCAAGAACCCGCCGCTGCCAAGCGAATTTGAATCACTGGTCGCGGTGATGACAGAGCATTTTGCGGCAGCAGAAGATCGCGGGGAACGCGAACGATTATTGGACACGGCCTGTTGTTGGATGACTCCGGAGATGATTCCGGCACTGACTGCCATGACGCGGGACGCTTGGGCGCAGGACCGGGCAATGTGGAATTTAACGCTGCGCTTTGGCCAGCCGCAGTTGGCCGTTTGGGGTGACTGGCAGGCGTGGTTAGATGAACAAGCCAGGCTGTGGCAGACGACGGGGTTAGCCTTGGACTCACTGATCGATCAGCACGCCGCGGCATTGCTGCTAGTTCTGTATCTCCGCACGCCAGACCAGAATCCGGCAGTGCTCGACGCCTTGCTCACAAGCGTGACCAGGGACGAGGCTCCGGTGGAACCTGCAATACTGGTGGCCGGGTGGTCAAGATGGATTCCACTCGCCGAGCGCCGGCTCTTGTTGGGAGATGGCCCGTCCTTGCCGCCGCCCCTGCCAGTCTCGGGCAACCGCGATGCAGCCACGACAGGCGTCCATTTGCCAGTTAGACCTCCGTTTCCGCGCTCCGCCGCCCCTCCCGTTGTGACGGTGGTGCCGAGCGTTGAGGTTGCGCCGCCGCCAGCTCCACCGCGACCGCCGACGCCGTGGGAACAGCACGTCCAACCGTTTCTGATGGAAAACTGGTACATCGTGGCGGGCATCGCGATGGTTTTGTTAGGTTGCTCGCTGCTGGCCTATTACACTTGGGACAAGCATTGGCTCGTGCGTTATACGCTGATGCCCTTGCTGCTGGGTGGCTTCACCTGGTCGCTGGCCGGGGTGGGGAAATGGATCGAGACGAAGAGTGCCGAATTCAGAGGCACCGGCGCTATTCTGCGGGCCGCGGCAATCGGCCTGCTGCCGATCAATTTCATGGCGATGGCATTGCTTTCCGTAGATGACTCCGTGCAACACAAGGTGCCAGCCGTCGTGGGCATGGCTCTTATCTATCTGTTGGTTTTCGGCTGGGGCTTGAGAAAGTGGTGCGCGGCAATCGATGCAACGCTGGGAAACGTGCTGGCCGGCACCTTGCTCCTGCTCAACTCGCTGGTGGCGGTCGCTCCCTTGGCGCGCTCGCTGGGTCACCCCGATAGCGACGCCTTGCGGCTCTGCCTGGGCTCCGGATTTTATGTTGGCTTCGCCGCCACTGCGGGATTACTCGTCTATTTCACCCGCAAGATTTTGACGCGGGAGATGGCCGACGAAAAACGGGTGCCGTGGTTTGTGGCGGGTGTTCTAGCCATGACATTTCTGGAAGTTTTCGTCTGGGTGCATGGATTCATGCGACACCTGCCACAGGCACCGACATACGCGTTGATGGTCATTCTAACCGGCTGGCTGGTCCTGCACGGTGAGCGGCGCGCCCTGCAATTGAAAGCCAGCCCCCAACTACACGGTGGCGAATCGTTTCTCGGATTCGCCATGATTTTGCTAGGTTTGCTGATGGGTTTCGGCGACCCACTGCTGCGTATCGTGGCATTCGTGACCGGAGGGGCCGTATGGATGTACCAGGGCCTGAGGCGGCGCCACCCGTTGCACGATTGGATTGCGCTCACGCTGATGGGTCTGGGCGGTGCGGCGGTGGGACTCTATCCGGGCTATCCAGCTGCCATGTTGCCATTGTTAGGCTTGCTGCTGGCAGGCGCATTCGGTGGAGCTGCGTGGCTTGGCCGCAGCTTTGAAATGAAACGGGCCACATCCGAAGATGCGGCTTCGGACGTTGTGCTGCCGACGTGGATTGAGGCATGTTGGGGCATGCAGATGGTCGCGCTGGTGGTCACTGCGCTGCTGGCACCGTTGGTTCAATGGCATGAGGGATGCGCCCCGCTGGGCACCGCCAGCTGGCTGGTGCTGGTGGCCGCAGCAGTGGGTTGGCGCGCGCTGCGGGACCAACAACTCCCGTGGCTGCATACCTCACTGGCGATTCTGGCGCTGGCACTGCCTTTTGCCGGGTTTATGGATGTTGCCGGACGCAGTGCCCATCACCAATCCATGGTCTTTGGCTTGGCACTGCTCTCGTGGCTGTGGCTGGGGGTGACCTGGATCGGCCGCAACCCGCTTTTGCGGCAGGCCCGCACGACGGGCTTGTGGCTTTACGGCGTGCTGGCGTTGGCGGCCATGGTGCTGCGGGTTTTGCTAGGCGACAACGCTCCGGCGGTGCAGTGGTATTGCGCTTGGATGGAAGCTGCCGGGCCGCCGCTCATGATGTTGGTGTTGATTCCGACCACCTATGTCTCGCGTTCATTGGTGCCAGCTGGGATGGCCGTGGCGATCATGGCGATTTTGTTTCCGGAGTTAAAGGCCAACCTGCAACTCAGCGCGCCGGGGTTGGCTTGGGGCAGCGGCTTGGACAGCGCGCTCTCGGCGCTCGCTCTTGCCGGGCTGTGTTTCCGGCTGCGCACCTGGCCGGCTCTGCAGGATTTGCCAGAGGGCGACCGGTTGCTGGGCAACGAAGTGTGCCCGTTCCAGCGCCGTGACTCGACGCTCTTCACCTGGCCGGTCATGGCTGCGGTGGTGTGGCTGCTCGTCAAGATCGATACATTGACGCTTCTCTCAAATTTATTGAAAACTGGAATCCCGCTCAAAACCGCGCTGGCCATGGCAATTGCCGGGGTGGCGTGGACGGTCACCGCGATCTATCATCGCCGCGAGCGCTGGGCGGTGGTCGGGGTGCACCTGGGCTGGCTCAACCTGCTCGCGGGCCTGGGCTTGGGTTACTGGCACGCTTCCAAGGATCCCCACTGGGCTTGGCCGGCACTGGTCATGGGACTGCTGTTGCAGGCACTCTACTGGCTTTACCGTTATGGGCTTGAACCAAGCAGACCGTGGATTCGCGACCTCTTGACCGAACCGACGCGCCAAGTGCTGCTGGCAGGCAGCGCGGTTCTATCTGTTTTCCTGATGTTAAATCTTATCGCCGGAGGAAGGATGGAGTGGATGCTATACGGATTCCTGCTTGCGCAATTGCCTTGGCACGGTTTGCGAACACGCCACGAGTTATGGGGAAGACTGCTGTTTTTCCAGGTCTGGGTCGGCTTGCTCGCCGTTTCCGTGGACGGCAGCGGCCCACTCTGGCTGCGGGTCATCGCCCATCACAGCCTGACCCCGACACTTTGCCTGCTAGGCGGAATCCAGGTTTTGTTAGTGGGGCTTGAGCTAACAAAATTCTGGCGTCGGTGGGATGGCGGGGCGTCCGCTGGCACGGCCGGGTCTCCGGCATTCGGATACTTCGCGCCGGTGTTCATTCCGGTGCTGGAGCTGGCCACGGGGGTGGCAGCTTTGCTAGGCTTGGCTGGCCTGGCGGATGGGATTCATGCGCTGAACCTGACGGGTTCGGATCAGGCAATGTTGTTAGTCGTGCTATTGCTAACAGCCCGGGCACAGGCGTCCTCCCTGCTGTTGTTACCGGCCCTGCTGTTGGCTTACGTGATGATTCAACGCGGGGCGTTGCTTGCGACGGGCAATCTCACCGGGCAGCTGGAAATTTTGGCCATGCCGTGGCGGCTTGGTGTGTTAGGCCTCGGCATCGTCTCCGGGGCGCTGATTGGCCGGTGGCTGCAGCGATGCCGGCCGCGATGTGTGGCGGGCCCCTTTGCCATGCCAGCTTTTGTTTCCGGCACATACGCGTGGCTGTGCTTGCCGGCATGCGGCATCTGCGGCGTTGCGGCGTTCCATCACACCGCCGATCCTTCGCTGCGAGAGAGCGGGGCCCAGCTCTGGGCACCTTACCTCGGAACACTCACCTTCGCGCTGGTGGCCTGGTGCTGGAGGAGAGTCAATTTCTTTGCAGGTGCCGGTCTGCTGTTGGTGCTGGGTAACATTCATCTGGCCCGCGTCTGCGGCGGTGATTTCCTGCGCGGACACGGGCTGTCTGAATTGCACCTGGTCTGCCTCGGGCTCGGCCTCAGCCTGCTGCAAACCTCGCTGCTGAGGCGGATGATACGACCCGAAGCGGCGCTTGCCGTCATCAATCGAGCCAGCCTCTGGCTGGCTGGCGTGGTTCTAACACTATTGGCGGCGAACTATTTCACCGCTCCGGATCTGACGACGATCGGTGCCACCCGCTTCGCGGTTTCCGGCACACTGGCCTGGTTGGCGGGCTGGTATTTCCGCAGGGCCGTCCGTCATCCGGGGCCCGGGGAGGAAGGTCACGGCGACTTATGCGAGGCCTTGTATCATTTGGGATTGGTCGTGGCGTTCTGGTGCGCCGCGTTACTGGTGCCGGCCTTCCGCCAGCCGCTTGCCGCGCTGGTGGCCCTGTGCCTGCCAGTGGTCTATTTTTATGGCAGGGCGGAACTTGGCATGTTCCAAGATCGGCCCGAGTCTCGAGCCTACCGAAACTCCGCCGCCATGCTCGGCTTTGTCATTTTGGGGCTTTACCTATTCAAAGCGGTCTTCCAAGTGTTGCTATTTCCCGGCACTGCGATTGGATTCCAACACTATCACTCCAACGCCCTGCTCATCATCCTCCTCGGCGTGGTGCTGCTGCGCCTCCACGGTCTGGGCGGCACAAGCTGGCTGGCGCTCTACGGCGGCCTGGCCCTGATGACCGGTAGCTATTTCTTGCTAAGCGGCTTGCCCGGCCTCAGCCCGTTTGAGCACCCGATGGCCGGTGCCTGGTGTGCGCTGGGGCTGGGGCATTTCTGGATTGTGCTCAGCCACGCCCGTTCGCCGTTGCGCACGGTGATCCAACGCCTGGCCGGGTTGGACGATGCGATCTGGGAATCGCTGCGGCGTGCCTGGGGGCGATGTTTGTTAGCCGCGACCCATGCCGCGACGCTATGGGGCGTGGTGAATTTCCCGGATAATACCCTGATGGTGGCGCCGCTGCTGGCAGGAGCCGCCACGATTCTCATTCACCAAGGCATGCTCCGGCGTTCACCTCTCTATCTGATCGCATCCGCCTGCGAATTGACGGTGGCCTTGCACATGGATTTTCTCATCCCGAGTTATATGCCCGCAAATGACATCATCTGGGTCGTTCTCGGCATCTGGGCGGCACTGCTGGCCACATTTGAATACGGCCCGCGCAAGCACACCCAGCCGGACGTCGTCGGTGGCATCTCGGCAGTGTTAGGCATGCTGGTTCTGGCGCATGTTTTCTATCAACGACCGTGGTCGGCGGCCGGTCTCTGGGGCATCGGCTTGGCTGGGTTGTTGGCGGCGAGGACCCCAGTTTCCGTTAGCATAACATCAGGCTCCCGGGGCCTGAGTGCCGCCATGCGGGGACAGGTCTCGGCAACGCTGCTGCTATGGATTCCGGTGTGGCTCGTGTATTTCAGCCAAGCACGCATCGCGCAGTGCGGATTGAGCGCGACTATCGAAGCGTGGCCCGTTCTCACAGGCGCGCTGGCTTGCTTCGCCATCGGCGCGCTCGGCCGCTTGTTCCCCCGCGAATGGTCGCCTAACAAACATGGGCAACCCCGCTTGCGGTTCCGTTTGTTGGACCTGACGCTGAGTTGGCTTGAGACTGCGGGGCAACAGATTCATCAGGCCACGGTGTGGATCTCCAGCGCCGCGGTGGCGATGGTAGTGGCGGGGCACTACGATGCTGCCTATGCGCCACACGAGCTGGTCCTGCTCGTCATGTTCGAAGCGGCGTTGGCCGTAGCCTGGTTCTATCAAGGAAAGGAACGCCAATCGATGGCGGCCAATTGGCTGATGCAACTGTGCGTGGCAGGCTGCTTTGCGTCATTGCGGCGGCAGCTCATGCTGACCACCGAGTGGTGGAGTTATGAATATGATGTTTGGGCCAGTCTGGCGGTTTCCTTTGGCATTGCCGGGGCGAAGCAAACCCTCGGTCTGCAAGCACGCACGCTGCGGGTGCCGCTGCTCACGACGCTATGTGTGCTACCGCTCATCTCATTGATATGGGTGCTGGTTCACGGGCTGGGCGTCAACCTCGGGTTGATCGTGATGGGATTGCACAGTGTTCTGTTTGCATATCTCGGCAAAGATCGCCGGGAAAGCCCCTACAACATTCTGGCGCTGGCCGGATTCGTCGGCTTTATCCTCCTGACATTCTATTCCAAACTGCACATTCAGGCGCTGCATGCCTATATCATTCCCGTCGGTCTGGGCGTGCTGGTGCTTCAGGAACTCTTCAAAATGCGCATAGCACCGGATGCCTGCAACTGGATCCGACTGCTCGTGTTGATGGCGATGATTGGCAGTTCCGGATACTATGCCATGGCCGATACGAGCCAGCCAATTGCATTCAATCTGACCATGATCATCCTCTGCTTGGCGGCGATGGGACTGGGCAGTTTGCTGCGGATCCGGCTGTACTTGGCGCTTGGCTTGGCCGGCTTGCTGGCCGATCTGGCATCCCTGCTGTATAAGGTCCTGGTGCTGATGGAACGTAGCGCTCGAATGACCGTGGTCGGCGGTTTGGTGTTGCTCATCGGCGTGATCGTGGTCGTTGGCGCAATCTACTTCAAAACCAACCGCGCCCGGATCGACGCCCTGCTCAAGCACTGGCACCTGAAGCTAACCGCGTGGCAGTGATATGGTTAACAATGAATGCCGTGTTGCAACTAGCCAGGCCGGTTTCGGGCACATTTAACAACCCTAATAGCAAAGCAGTTTGAAATCCTCCGCGCCGGACCCCACCAATCAACTCTCCGAGCTCAAAACTCACGACGGGTCCAACAGACTGTGGTATCGCTGCTGCCATTGGCTGTGTGCGCACGTCTATTTCGAGCGCATCACGGTGGTGTATCCGGAGCGCGTGCTCGGCGGCGACCCGGCCCAACTGACCCAATCGGGCGGCCCGACGCTTTATGTGGTGCTGCACCGCAACGGCGCGGTCGATGGGTTTGTCTATCACCAAGTGGTGCCGCGAGGCGTCTATTTGATATCGACGCAATTGCTGCGGGGATTTTTCGGGCGGCTGTTTTTTTCCGGCATACCCGTGGCCCGCAAGAAGGACCAAGAGGATGGCAGCCAGAACGAGGAATCGTTGCGCCGGTGTGTGCGGGTCCTGGCGGATGGTGGCGAATTGATCGTCTTTCCCGAAGGTACCAGTTCACTAGGGCCGAGCCACCTGCCATTCAAGAGCGGCGCGGCACGCCTGGCACTGGATGCTCTGGCACAAGGTGTGGCGCTGCGTATTGTGCCATTAGGTGTTCATTACGAACGAGCATGGGCATTCCGCAGCAAGGTGGAGGTGGTCGTGGGTGAAGATATACCAACAGATCTGTCGGATGAGTTGAGTGGTTTGGGCCGGCTCAAGGAAATGAAACGGCGAATGACCCGCGGCCTGGAAGACGTCGGCTGCAACTTCGCCACCGCCGCTGCGCAGGAAGAGGCCGAGTGCTTGGCCTATGGAGCGACCCTCGGCAGCACCCGCAGCTATTTTGGCGCGCTCAAGGCACTCGAAGCGGGTGTGCCAGAGGTCATTGCGATGGCCTGGAGCGGGTTGCACAACCACCTTGGATCGCGCTGGGTGTTGCGGCATCAAGGGGTGCCGTTGTTTCCAGTAGGCCCGTGGCTTGGCTATGCCGCGATGTTGGCGGTGATCGGTCCTCTGGTGATCGCCGGAACCTTGCTCAATCTGCCACCCCTGCTCGCGGCCTGGCTGGCGGCACGGCGCTTCGCCGACGCACCCAACGTCATCGCGCTGTGGCGGACGCTCGTCGGGGTGCCGCTGACAGCGATTTGGGCTGTGGGCATGGCAGCCACCATCCCCTATTGCGCCGGTTGGTTCTGGTCACTGGGCTACCTGCTACTAACCCTCGTGGCTATCAAATCCCTGTACCGCACCAAAAAACTCGCCGTCGCCGTGTGGAACGGGCTGGCAAATCGAAGATTGATGATTCAGGCACACGTATTCCACCATCTTGTTCAACAAAAATTGCCTCCCCAATGAACTGGATTATTAAACCCAAACTGCTGCCTCACGAGGGGATTTTCGGGCTGTTCTTGGTCGTGACCTGGTTGCGACTGGTGCTGGCTGTCGGCCCGCTCGATCGCGACACGGTGTTATTTCTGGTTGTCTTGTTAGCAAACATCGGGGTCATTGGCTGGTGCTGGCGGCACGAGACACCGCTGCGCTGGCAAGTGCGGTTGTGGTTCTATCCGGTGGCACTGAACACGGTCTTTCCACTCATGGGTTCGGCCGTGCTCAAGATCACGCCGCACAAATTCGATGCGCAGCTCGCGGCGTTGGATCATCTGCTATTTGGTGCAACCTTGAGTGAGCGGGCACAGTTGCTGGCGACACCGCTGCTCACCGAGATTCTGAGTTTTTGCTACCTGCTGTTCTTTCCCTACCTGTTTGTGAGTTGGCTTTACTACGCCAAGCGCGGGCTGCCGCTGCAGCGCAAATTGATGGTGGGACTGTTCACCATCTACGGCATCGGGTTTCTCGGGTACTCGTGGGTGCCAGCTGGCGGCCCGCACCTCGCGCTGGCGGACAATTTCACGCTGCCACTGACCGGCTGGGGCATCACGCGCTTCAATGCCTATGTTGTCGCCAACGGCAGCAACGGAGTGGATGTGTTTCCTAGCCTTCACTGTGCCATCTCGTGCTTCCTGCTGTTCTTCGACCGTCAACACGCACGCTGGCGGCACCGTCTCTATCTGGTGCCATGCTGCGGGCTGTGGCTCGCCACCATCTATCTGCGCTATCATTACTTCACCGATGTGGTGGCGGGTTTCGCCCTAGCCACTTTTGCCCTGTGGCTGGCTAACCACTGGGATCGCTCATTCTACAATCAACCAACCCATCACTGATATCATGCCCCCGACCCTGTCCTTTGATCATCCTCTTGCCACGCAACTCGAATTGAGCGGCGGCAAAGGGGCCAACCTAGCCATTCTCACCCAGCGCGGATTTCCGGTGCCGCCTGGTTTTGTCGTCACTGCGGCGGTTTACGGGGAATTCATCGCTGCTGCGGATGACTGGTTGAGACGGGTGGCGGCGCTGCCATTCCATGATGCTTCGGCGTTGCGAGCAGCGAGCGACGTCCTGCAAGCAGACCTCATGCGCTTGCCGCTGCCGAATCACGCCGCCGCTGCCATCGAACAACACCTCGCCGGATTTCCCCAAGGCACGGCGTTTTCAGTGCGTTCATCGTCCACCATGGAAGACCTCGCAGGTGCCGCCTTCGCCGGCCAACACGAAACGTTTCTAAATGTTATAGGTGTGGCAGATGTGCTAGATAAGGTGCGAGGCTGCTACATGTCGCTGTGGGCCGACCGTGCGATTGCCTACCGGCACCAGCAAGGATTTGATCACGCCCAGGCGGCCATGGCCGTCGTCATCCAACGAATGGTGCCGAGTGAGGCGGCTGGCGTCGGCTTCAGCGTCAACCCAGTCAGTGGTCAACTTGGCGAAATGCTCATCAACTCAAATTTTGGCCTCGGCGAATCCGTGGTTAGCGGCGATGGCGAGATCGACCAATGGATGATCAACAAGGCCACCCGCGCCGTTTGCAACGCCCACATCGGCAGCAAGTCGCACCAAATTGTGAGTGCCGAATCCGGCACCTGCGAGATCCAGTTGAGCGATGCTGATGCGCTCAAGCCCAGCCTGAGTGACGGGCAACTGACGGAGGTGGCGGATTTGCTAGTGAGGGTGGAGGCGAGTTATGCATTTCCACAAGACATCGAATGGGCGTTTGCAGATGGGAAACTATGGTTGCTCCAATCACGGCCGATCACCACCATTCCGCCGTGCTGGACTCGTGATGAGGCCGCAGAACGCTTCCCTAACGTCATCACCCCGCTCACCTGGGATTTTGTGGATTCCGGGTTTCACCGATCGTTGAATTATTCGTTCGAACTGCTCGATTTCCCGCATTTTTCCGGCAAGTGGTTTGTGATGTTCGACCACTACATCTATGGCAACCAGAATGCGGTGGAGTTGTATGCCCGCCGCGCGCCAATAGCGGTTAAGTCGTTAGACGAACTGCGTGTTGCCATCCCGCAGTTGCGCAGGCAATTCGGCTGGGTCCAGCAACTGCCGGTGGTCTGGATGCGCGATCTGGACCATTACCTGATCACGCTGGGCCGCTATCAGGCTGAAGCGCTGGCAGACAAGACCCCCGTGGAACTCTGGCAGCATGTGCTGGCAGTCAACGAACACGGCGCTCAGTACTTCTTGCCAAATATCGCCATATCCATCGCCCAGAGTACCATCTATCGGACGTTGCACGGCCTGCTGCAACTCGCCGTCGGCCCGGCGGATTCAGCGCGCCTCTTTGATCACCTGATGGCATGGTGCGAAACCAAAACCGGACAGATCAACAAGGAGTTGTTTGAGTTGGCGCTACTCGCCCGCCAAGACCAGCGACTGATCGATGAATTGGCCGGTATGACTTCGCGTGAACTCATCCAGCAGGAGAGACTGGCAGGATTTGCCGACTTCAATACCCGCTTCCAGCGCTTTCTGCGCGACCACGGCCACCGCGAAGTGGATTTCGACGCCTATGCGGCAACTTGGGGTGAGGCACCGTGGATTGTGCTGGATAACTTGCGGCTCATTCTGCAGACGCCTATGGATCAAGTGCCATCGGACAAGGAGCGCGAGTTGAAGATCCGCAGCCAGCAGGCCGAGGTGGCCCTATTTGAAAAACTGCCGGGTGACCTGCACTTCTTTTTTCACGAATTGCTCAGACTGGCTCGCGCCTACACCAGCCTCGACGACTTGGAGCACTACCAGACGACCCGCTTGACCCCTGTGCTGCGGCGGGGCCTGCGAGCACTGGGCGAACGACTCGTGCAACTCGGGGCACTGGAGGAATTAATGGATATCTTCTTCGCACATCAGGAACAAATCGAACACACTCTAACTGCAGAGGCTTGGGCGGATTTCTCGATTCAAGTTCGCCATCAAAAGGCAGCCTATCTGGCCGACAAGGCCCGGCGGCCGGAGTGGGTTCTGGGGCGCAGCGAAACACCCACAGATGACGTCCCGGCCGATCCGGGCAGCTTGCTCACCGGCTTGGCGGGAAGTCCCGGGGTGGCCGAAGGTCCGGTATTTCTGGTACTCACGCCAGAGGATTTCGCCAGTTTCCCCAAGGGCGCCGTACTTGTGGCTCGCACCACCAACCCAACATGGACGCCTCTATTCTACAGCGCTGCGGCCGTCGTAACCGAAAGCGGTGGACCGCTCTCGCACGGTGCTGTGACCGCTCGCGAAATGAGGATTCCGGCCGTCATGTCGGTCAGGGACAGTCTCACACGCTTGCAAAACGGCCAGCGCGTTAGGGTGGACGGCGCCGCTGGCAGGGTCGAGTTGCTCAAATGATAGAGAAATTTGGCTCTCACCCTATAACGATAACGCTTCGTGCTTTGCTCAAGATGGCGGGTGCATTATCATTGCGCCATGCTCACCCCGTGGAAGTCGTTCAAGTTGCCCGCACATTTTGAGATTGAGTCCGAGTTGCGCGAGCAATTGAGCAATCGCCCGGGGCATCAACGATGTTTGGATGGGCGGGACGAATTGTTGCTGGTGCTCCATGAGGTGCCGCTAGCCGGTGTGCCGGAGCGAGATGTCTGGTTTTTTTGGAGGCGCCACGACGGGCGCTGGGCGCAGTCCGGCGGCAGTGGTCTGAGTGAACTCGGCGAGTTGCTCGACCGCTATGAGTTGGCCATCGACGGCCAGGAGGAGCGTTTGGCCAACAGGACCGGGGTGGCTGATATTTGCGAGGTGCTGCGGCAAGCGGCCCCGTTGGCGCGGGCCACCCGCAATTTGGTGGTGGCGCTGGAGCAGTCGATGGGGGCGGATGTGGAGAATCGAGAGATTCGAGCCAATCGAGACCGTGCACGGGAACTGGAGAGGGCAGCCGAGTTGCTCAACACCGATGCACGGGTGATCTTGGATTGCTGGCAGGCTGAGCGCGCCGGCGAGCAATCGGGCGTGGCCCGGCGACTGGAGGCCCTGGCCTTGAGGATGAACCTGCTGGGCGGATCTTGCTTGGCCCTGTTAGGAATCAGCTGGCTGTGCGGCATGCACGGGACAACTCCCGCGCTGGTGGGCCCGCTTGTGTGCGGGATCGTTCTGGGTGCGGGTGCCACCGGCAGCGTGCTGCCGTGGCTCGCCGGCCGCAGGATCAGAGGTGTCAGATGAAGCGGACGGCGTGCTTTTTGGAGAGTTTGAGGACGTCGCCGGGGCAGGGCGTGACTGGGGCGGCAGGGTCGGTGAGTTTTTCACCATTGAGTTGGACGGAGCCGGTGGTGATGAATTGCTTGCGCAGTTCGCTGTTGGATTTCTCGATCCCGAAGGCGGCGGTGAAGGCGTGTGCGCTGAGGCTCAGCACAGAAAGGTCTTGCGGGAGATTGGCCAACCGGAGTTCCGGCAACTCGGCCGCGGCCAAATCCTTCTTGGAAAAGCGGGTGTCCCAATCAGCGCGGGCGGCGCTGCCAGCGGCAGTTCCGTGATAGCGGCCGGTGAGTTTCTCAGCAAGTGCCTTCTTGGCGTCCATCGGATGGCCGCTGGAATCACGGGCTTCGCCTAACAAAAGCAAATAATACCGGTCCATCAGATCATCGGAAATGCTCATGAGCTTGCCGAACATTTCCTGCGGCGGATCACTCACGCCGACGTAGTTGCCGTAGGACTTGGACATTTTGCGGACACCGTCGAGCCCCTCGAGGAGCGGTAAGACCATGACGACCTGTTGGGGTTGGCCTTCCTCTTTTTGGAGGTCGCGGCCGACGAGGATATTGAAGAGTTGGTCGGTGCCGCCGATTTCGACGTCGGCGCGGATTTCGACGGAGTCCCAGCCCTGCATGATGGGGTACTGGAGTTCGTGGAGGCGGATTTCCTGACCGGCGTCAAGTCGGTTGCGGAAATCTTCGCGCTGAAGCATCTGTTGGAGGGTGACGCGGGCGTTGAGTCTGAGAATTTCCTCGTAACTCATTTGGCGAAACCAATCACCGTTGTACACAATCTCGGTCTGCGCCTTGTCCAAAATCTTGAACGCTTGGTCGGTGTAGGTCGCGGCATTGGCAAGCACCTCTTCGCGGGTGAGCGGCGGGCGGGTGGCACTGCGTCCCGATGGATCGCCAACGGTGGCCGTGAAGTCGCCAATGAGCAACACCGCTTGATGTCCTAACAACTGGAACTGGCGAAGCTTTTCCAAGGCCACGGTGTGACCGAGATGGATGTCGGGGGCGGTCGGATCCACCCCGAGCTTGACACGCAGCGGGCGACCTAGCTGGAGTTTTTCCAGCAATTCCTTAGGAGACAGGACCTTGGCGGTGCCAGCGGTGAGTTGGGCGAGTTGATGTTCGGGGGACATGGCGGCGAGACGCGAGATGCTAGACGCAAGACTGCAAGACGCAAGCCTCGAACCCGGGGCGAGTATGGATCAAGCAGTCACTTAAACTTTAGTGAGGTCGAGCCTCAAACGAGACGAGAGGTGTAGGGCCTTAAGCGTAAGCTAAAAGCTCAGAGCTCGACCTCATTACTTCCAACAACACTCCAAACAAGTCGAATCCCCCCTAACTGTCGGCCGTGGACGGAAGCGCATTGCCTCAAAGAAATGTTACCATGCGAGGACTGACCCCATCGATCGACCGATGTGCATGAATCAACAAGCGTCAATCATCAGTCAATCCAGTTCTGGAAAACTTGACTCCTTCACAAGGTCTCTGGGGCACGGGAGAGGGGGCTAGTTTTCCAACTCTTTGAAAATGAAGGTGTTAACTGATGTTACTCAGGAGCTTGCGCCGCGCAATCATCGTTTCTCGTCTTTTGCCGTCTTGAGTCTTGCCGTCTTGAGTTTTCTAGGTGCAGCTTGAGGATGCGTTTGAGTTCTTCGCTGGTGGCCGGGCAGTGAGTGACCCGGTGGTTGGAAGGGACGATGGTTTCAGAAGCTACCGGCGCGACGTGCGACGACCAGTACGGGACGACGCCGTCGCTGCTGGCCGGGGTGTCGCCCTTGCCGCGGTCGCCGATGACGGAGTGGAAGGAGATGGCAGGGGGCAGAGGGAGTTTATCGAGGGCAAGGATGGACTTGTCGGTTGGGGAGAGGGTGTTGATGGAAGTGGGTACCTGGGGTTGTAGGGCGCTGCCATCGAGGACCTTGCCGAGCGTCTGGACGGTGGTGTCGAGGAGTTCGACGGATAGCTGTTTGGGCAGTTTGATGAGCTTGGAAATAAGCACTGAGATGCGCAGGGTGGCAGCTGGGCTGCCGCGGTGGGGCACTGCCAGAAAGACGACCCGACGCGGTTCGGGCAACGGCTGAAAGAGGGTTTCCTCGCGGATCACGCGGCGACTCGCCTCCGGCAGCTCGAGTTGCTCGATTGGTGTCTTGAAATAGGCATCGTAGAAGGCTCTGCCGGGAGGGGTGACGCTGGAGCGTGCGATCAAGCCGCCCATCGAGTGACCGACGATCACCATCCGCTTGAGGGATTGGTCGCCGCCTTTGGTGCGGGCGTAGGCGCAGGCTTGGCGCAGGTGTTGGCGGAAGCGCATGCTGCTGAGGAGCCATGGGTTGCCAGTGGGGTAGTTGTAGAGCCAGATTTGATAGTGCTGGCGGAACCAAGGCTCTGGGGCGAGGTCGTTGATGATGGTTTTGAACGCATCCGGGGAGGAGGCGAGACCGTGGACCAAGACGAGAGGGATTTTGGCGGGGTCGTAAGGTTGGAGGAAATAGAGACCGGTTTCTTCACTGAAGCGTCCGGGCAGGAAGATGTTGAGGATTTTGAGTTCGTCGAGGTTGCTCATGTGCCAGTAAAAGGCGTTAGGAGCCGACCAATCAGCGGCGAGAGGTTGGGGGTTGGTGCCTATGCGGGTGTCATTGAAGAGCCAGCGTTTATCGAAATGCCAGATTGGCGTGGCACCGCCAAAGTCCAAGGTGGCCGTGGCGGGATAGGGAAGACCGGTGGGCAGTTCGAAGGCCGGCCGCGGCGTGCCAACCGGAGTGGTTTTTTTCCAACCCACGAGCGGGACACCGAGGCCGTCGCTGCAGCGGCGGGGACCCAAGAAGTATGTGCTCACTGAGGCTGCCGGAAACAGCGCATCCAACTTTTCCATGTTCACTTGGCGGGCATCGGGCCGGGCGATGCGGGTGCCGAGAGCGGCAGCGCGGCTGTCCCAAGTGCCTGGGCCGCAACGGAGTTGGTCGAAGAGTTTGGCGACATTGGCGTTGTAGGTTGCCTGGGCGGCGGGCCACTCGTCGCGGCACGATGGTTTGGCGAGGATTCCCCAAGCCTCGCGGGCATTGTGGGTCAGCGTGGCGGCGGGCACCTGCGAGGCGTAGGGCACATGGGTGCAGCGCGGCACCTGAGGTGCGCCGCAGTGGCACAGCAAGGCGGCGGCAAGCAGAGGGAATGCGGTAGCGGAAACGGGTTTCATCGCGGTTGGGTTAACCGACGATTCTGAAGCCGGGGGTATGGTCCAACAGAGGGATGGTTTCGGCCATGAAGGACTTGATATGATGGGCGACGTTGGATTCCTCGGCGATCTCCCTGATGAAGGAATTGACTTCGCCGGGCTCACCCGTGGCTTGCAACTCGACGGTGCCGTCAGGCAGGTTCTTCACCCAGCCACAGACGTCGAAGGCGCGGGCGAGGTCCTTGACGGTGTAGCGAAACCCGACGTTCTGGACGCGACCAGTGAAAATGACACGCTTGGCAATCATGGGGAAAATTCAATGTCCGCTACCAGGTTTGGGTCGCTGTGTCGGGACCGCTGCCGGTCTGTCACCTTTGAACGGATTGGTCAGCAGCGCGGAGGACTTGGAGCCGTAAATCTCCTCAAACGTCTTGCCGGGCTGGATGTTGTACACCATCGGCGCGCTGCGCTTGCCTTGGGCATCGATCACGTATCGGACGACCTGCAGCGGAATCTCCTCGTCGGGCTTTTTCGGATTGGTGCGCTTGACCCGGCTGTCAAACATTTCCTCCGCCACCAACTGCGCGTCAGACTTGCGGTAACCATAGCGCACCCAAAAAAGCTCGTTCTTCTGACCGTCATAGATTTTGCATGACATCGGATTGCCATTCGCATCCATCCGATAAACCGTCGTCAGCGTGAGTACGCCCGCCGGTGAGTAGGTTTTCTTAATCAGCACCAGGTTGTTCGGGCTGCGGGTAAAAATGGATTTGGAGCCGTCCTTGTGCTGCATGACACGCACGTTAGGGCCATCGACTGCCTCGAGGTCGTTGGCGGCGTGCAGCGTCAGCGGGCTCAGAAAAAAAACGAGCCAGAGGATTTTCCAGATTGCCAGCAGCTTCATGGCGGTGAGACTAGGGGCAGGCGACGTCGGCTGCAAGGCGTCATTTCACGATGATTTGGAAAACCCGGAGAGGCTACCTCGACCTATCGCACCGAGCGCGGGTGATGGGCATATTGAATGTGACGCCGGATTCATTTTCCGACGGTGGGCGACACGCGGAGTTGGCAAGAGCGTTGGCCCATGCCCGCCAGATGATTGCCGAGGGAGCGGAAATCATCGACATTGGAGGCGAATCCACCCGCCCCGGTGCGCTGCCGGTGAGTGCTGAAGGGGAAATGGAGCGCACCGAACCGGTGGTTGCGGCGCTTCGGGCAGAGTGGGACGGGCTGATATCCATCGACACCTCGAAGGCGGCAGTGGCCCGGGCGGCGCTAGCGGCAGGCGCTGACATTGTCAACGATGTGAGCGGGTTGCGGCAGGATCCGATGCTTGCGGAGGTGTGCGCGGCAAGTGGCTGCGGGGTGATCGTCATGCACATGCTGGGTGAGCCGAGAACCATGCAAGTCCGGCCGCAATACACGGAGGTGGTGGCTGAGGTCCGAGGATTTTTTGTGGAGCGGCTGGCCAGTCTGACAGCGATGGGGATAGCCGCCGAGGCGCTGTGTTTTGATCCGGGAATCGGCTTTGGCAAGACCCTGGAGCACAATTTCACGCTGTTGCGGCGGCTTGAAGATTTGGAGGTGGGCGGCCGCCCGCTGATGCTCGGGGTTTCGCGCAAATCCTTCATCGGCCATGCCTTGGGCATCAGCGATCCTGTCTCGCGAGAGTCACCAACGGTGGCCATCACTGTCTTTGCCCGCCAACACAACGTGCGGCTCCACCGAGTGCATGACGTCGGCCCAAATATCCAAGCACTTCACATGATCGAGGCGCTGCTAGGAAACGGCTAGACCGTCCTGCTGGAGACTCCTCTCCTTCAAGGCCAACGGCCCGGCAATATGCCAGCCCAGGGCATCGCCCCATAAGCGCTAACTTAACCCAGCGTATGAAGAAATGAGCCAATTCTTTTTCCACTGAGGTCAGGAACCACGAAGGTCTGAAACTTGCGTCTGCTCTCAGCGGGCAGGAGGGATGGCGGGCCGCAGGGTGACGGCTACCCGGTACTTGTCCACGGCAGTGGCGATGCCACCGGCCAGCGCGGCCTGATATTTTTCGTTATGAATCAGCCGGGCTTCGTTGGGGTGGGTCAAAAACCCCCCTTCCAGCAGAATCGCCGGATGGGTGATGCCTGAAAGCACGGTGTAGCGGGCACGCTTGATTCCCCGGTCGATGGTATTGTTGCCGAGAGAGCGCAGCACCGAGCCGTGGGCCGAAGTGGCCAGAGCCATGTTGGCGGAGTCGTGCTCATTGCCGGCCCGCTCGATTTTATCAGCCTCCACCAGTCCCCGGCCGTAATGCGCCACCCCGGGTGGCGAAAGTGTGAACGTCTCAATTCCCCGGGCGCCGCTGGCACCTGAATTGAAATGAATGGCGATGAAAATCGCGTTTTCGGTGACGGCATTCGCCACGTTCACGCGCTCTTGCAGCGAGAGGAATCGGTCGCTATCGCGGGTCATAACGACCTTGTAGCCCTTGGCTTGGAGTTTGGTTTTGACGAGGTTGGCGACTTTGAGATTGTAATCGGCCTCGTTGCCATAGGAGCTGGTGGCACCCGGGTCCTTGCCGCCGTGACCGGCATCGAGCACCACCGTGTTGAAGCTGCCGGCGTTCTTGATGAAGTTGGGCCGCAGCACGGGATCGATCAATTTGGCCAGATCGGTGCGTGACACGTAGGCCTTGGAATCGACCTCCTCCACGGTCTTGCTGAAAACGAATTTCACGTTATTCATGCTGCACTCTGCGGCCCCCATGTTGAGTTTCATGGTCACCTTGGCATTTTCCAAAGTGACGGTGGAACCGCTGCGGGTGAGGCTGGCGAAGTGATAGAACTGTTTGATGTTCTCCACCGGGACGTAATCATCACCGTTGATTTTCCTAACATCCCATGGGCTGGTTGTTGCGGCCTGGGAGGCACCTGTGAAGAGGTTGAAAGCGATCATCAGGATCGCAACGAGCCACTGTGCCTGAGTCACTGAGTTTGCAAGAATTTGCCTGTGGAACTGTTTCACGCTGCTTGGCGGGCAAGGTAGGAGATCCCTGCCGGAAGGCAACGGAATTCTTCGCCTGCTGATTGCCACTAACCGACGGCCTGAAAAAACATGAGCGCAGCGGCAAGTTCGCCGCTGCGCCCAAATTTCTGGTTTTAAATTTCAATCAAACTTCAACGCCGCCGTTTTGGCAGCGTACGAAATCAGAAGGCGAGCGAGAGCTTCAGGCCGCCGATGACGTGCTCTTGGCCAGTGGTGTGGCGGTTAACGGAATCCGTTGCCAGCTTCGAATCGGCGTTCACGTAGCGCACATACGGGGCGAGTGTGACGTCCTTACGGATAGCACAGGGCACCGAGATCATGGCATAGAATCCCTGATAGCCGTCCAGCGCCTTGCCGTTGGCCTTCGCCTGCAGCTTGGTGTCTTCAGCGAAATCCACACCGATTGCGGTGACGATATCCACACAGCTGCAGGGCTTGAAGGTCTTCGACAGATTGGCGTCGAAATACCAACCGTTGTAGAGGTCGATGTCATAGTAGGCAGTGGCGCCGAGAGTGATGCCGGCGATGATTTCGCTGCTGGCACCCAGATAGAGTTCTTGGGTGTTGAGCTGGGTTGCGTTGAAGAAGCTGTAATAGATATAGCCACCGCTGAGGTTGATCGGGCCGAGAGACTTGGTGATGCCAAAGGTCAGATCGAGCTCGTTGGGAGTGGTGTTGATCGGATTGTCGTTGACGGTTGCGTACCAAGCTGAGGCGGTGAAGCCGAAACCTTCGTAGGTGGTGGTGAGGCTGGCAGATGCTTCCACCATGTTGCTACCCAAGTCCACGCCACGGAATTCGTAGAGGGAGTTGTAGCCGATGGCAGCAGTGCCGGTGACTTCTTGACCGTAGCTCAAGAGGGATGAGCCAGCGGCGATAAGGCTATAGATGATTGCGTTGGATACTTTCATATTGTGTTCGGGTATTGTGGGGGTTGTTGTGCTTGTCGGAGATGAAGCCGCTGTGGGCCGGCTTCAAGAAAAGGGATAAAATCGGCTCAATGTCTCCCGAGGCATCGACGGTGCCGATGCTGGCGGAAACATGGACGGGCATGCGAATGGCAGATGGTCGAGCATGGCTGGAGGTCGCTGATTACGGCTGGACGGGTACATTCAATTCCATCCCCTTTGCCAAGGCTGTGCCGGCAACCAGATCCAATGAGTTGAGTTCATTGAGGCGGCTGACGGTGGTGCCGTGTTTCGCAGCAAACTCGCCATACGTTGAGTTTCCTTCAATGGCTATGGTGCGAAAGTTCGGCTTCCCTGGGGTGGACGAGGCTGGCTTGGACTCGCCGGTTTTTTTCACGCTGGCCGGTTCTGGAGTGGGAGTTGCACTAGTTACAAGCGGCTTGGCCGGTACTTTGGGCACGGGTAGAACGGGTGCCGGAGAGGTCTTTGGAGCGACGGGCGGGGTGACTTCGGCTACCGGGGTGGCTTTGGGGATGTTGGCAGACGGCCGCGCGACTGCCTTGTTGTCCGCCGGAGAATTCTTGGCCGATGCCTCGTTCGCAGGACCAGTTGTCTGGGTGGGGGCGACGAGATGGATCACTTTGCCTGGACGCATTGCGGAGGGTTTCACGTCGGGATTGGCCGCAATCAGGGCGGCGGTGGAGATGCCAAATTTCTTCCCGATGCTCGTAAACGTCTCGCCGTTCTTCACCGTGTATGTCTTGCCAGCCTTGGCCGACGTCGAACCTGCGCCCAGTGGCGACACGGCGATTGGCTTGCCGGTAGTTGGCTTATCGGCGGTTGGCTTATCGGCACTCCTGGTCGTGAGATTACTCAGGGAGCGCAGGTTTGCGTTGTCTTCCTCCAACTGATGGATTTGCCTTTCCTGTTCGGCGCACAGACTGCGCAGGGTCTCCAGCTCGCTCTTGGCGAACAAGCAAGATGCCCCAAACACCCACGATAGGGCCAGCAGTAGCAACGGTGACTTCATCCGGGCGGGACGATAATCCGAAAAACGACCGCCGTCAAGCAAAATTCAAGAAATCTTAATCACCAATTTTTCTTAAGCATTCTCCCTCTGAAATTTGCTTCAAGCGAAGGGCATTTTAAGGATGGAGGACATAAGAAATCATGCCCCCAACCTACCGATTGCAGCAGAAGTGGATTGCCCTGAAACCGGGGCTAGGCCGAGGCGCGGCCGAGGTAGGAATTGTCCTCGGTTTTGACGTTGATTCTCTCACCGACGTTGATAAAGAGCGGCACTTGAACCACGAGGCCAGTCTGCATGGTGGCGGGCTTGTACACATTGTTGGCGGAGTCGCCCTTGACGCCCTCCGATGATTCCACGACGGTCATCACCATGGAAGGCGGGAGGTCGATGGAGGCTACGTTAGAATCGGCCAGCAGGATGGTATAGATCTGGCCGTCGATGAGGTAATTTTTCACTGGATCGACCAAATCCTCATAGACGACGGTATCTTCATAAGTTTCCGGGTTAAGGAAGTGGTAGCCGCTGCTGTCCTTGTAGGAGTACTCATGGGGGATGCGTTCAAGCAGGACGCTATCGAGTGAATCGTTGGAGGTCATCCGCAGGTTGAAGACCTTTTTGGTCGCCACGCTTCGGATTGACATCTGGACGTAGGATGCCATGCGGGGTGGGGTTTTGAGTTCGTGATCGATGACGATGCAAACTTCGTTATTGTGGCGGACGGCGTGTCCTTTGCGGAGGGTGATGACGGGGGTGCTGGCCATAGTGCTGGAAAGGGGGATAGGCGGTGGGACAGCGCCTGGCAAGCATGGAATGAAGGGACTTTGGAAAAATCACCAACGCCACTGGCCCGGGTTCAGGCACCTTGGCCGCTGCGATGGGTCCTTGCTTCAAGGAGGGTAGGCGTCCTCGCCCATCAGGTCTGGGCACATCCCTTGGGATGCGTTGATTCCCTGCCGTCAGCGGCTTTGCAAGACGGCGCTTTCCAAGGCCTTGACCCGTTCGACGAGCTTGGGCAAGCGGCGCACGAGCACTTCCAACTTCAGTTGCTCACGCATCGGCATGGCTGGTTTGCCCCCGTATGTCTGGCCACCCTCAATGCTCACAGAAACGCCGGTACGAGCAGTTAGGATGGTATTGTCGCCAATGGTTACATGGCCTACAATACCGACTTGGCCGGCCACCGTGACGTAATTGCCGAGTTGGGTGCTGCCCGAAATACCGGTGAGAGAGACGATGAGGCAGTGCTTGCCGATGACCACATTGTGGGCGATCTGGACAAGGTTGTCGATTTTGGTGCCTTCCCCGATCATGGTTTTTCCGAAACGAGCGCGGTCGATGGTGGTGTTAGCACCGACCTCCACGTCATCGCCAATTTCGACGATGCCGACCTGATCAACCTTCGTGTGACGACCTTCGTGAAACTCATAGCCAAAGCCATCAGCACCGATCACGCAGCCGGGTTGGAGAATGACGCGATTGCCCAGAACGCAGCGTTCGCGGACGGTGACGTTGGCCATAATCCGGCAATTGCGCCCCAGCACGACTTGCTCGCCGATGACACAGTTGGGGCCGATTTCGCAACCGTCGCCGAGGCGGGCTCCCGCCATGATCACGGCACCCGCGTGAATTCTCACGGTGCTCGGATCCAGCACTGCACTCGGATCCACTGCCGCACGAGGGTGAACACCAGGAACAAACGCCGCCACCTTGGCAGAAAAATACCGAATCACGTCGGAAAACGCCAAGGACGGGTTGTCAACGGCCACCAATCCGGTGGAAGGCGGGCCGCCGGTCTCTCCGCGCGGCACGATGACCGCTGCCGCTTGAGTTACCAGAAACTGGCCGTGATACTTGTCGTTGCCTAGAAAACTGATATCCTGAGGGCCTGCCGCATCCAGCGATGCCATTCCGGTGAGTGGCCCATCAAGCCCGCTGCGGACGATGTCACCATCGACCAAGCGGGCGAGTTCGGAAAGTGTGAGTGCAAAGGCCACCGCAGGCAAGGTGGGATGAGAGGCTGTAGGCAAGAGAAGGCTCAAGGCGTGCCGCCAGAGGGTGCAGGTGAGGGCAACTCAGGAGCCGGATCACTATCGGTACGCAACGAATCAGCCGGTGCATCCTTGTTCAAATCCTTGAGCAGCGAGGTGGTGATGTCCGTCGCATCCTTGGTATAAAGCAGGAAGGGCACCTGTGAGAGACTCACACCCGACTTGTCAAAAACGTAATCAAAATCCTCTGCTTTGGCATGTTCTTCCACCAATTTGCGAATTTCTTCGAGGATGCCCTTCATGCGTTGCTGCATCTTTTCGTTTAGCATCTGGTTGCGGCGTTGGAGGAATTCGCGGCGCTCGCGGTCCAAGGCAATCCCCTCTTGTTGTTGCACCTGCCAATCCTTGAACAGCGCCTGCTTCTTCGAGTCGTTGATGGCAGGGTCATCCAGTTGCTTGCGCAGGTTGCCCAGTGAGGTTTCAATGTCCCGGATCTTGGCCATCCGTTCGTTGTTGTCCTTCTGAATGCGGGCACGCTCCACGTTGATCTGCTTTTGCGCCTCGTTGGTCCGGTAGTATTGCTTGAATAGCTCCTGCATATCAACAGTGGCGATCTTGAGCTTGCTGTCCGGGGCGGCGGTGGCGAAACCACAGGCGAAAGCAGCAGCCATTGCGGCGGTAAGGAAACGACGAATCATGGTTATGAAGTGGGATAGGGGTTGGTTCCGAATGAAGGGTTCCAGGCGCAGAGTGCAGCAAATTGGGCAACCCGTCAATGCCCAAGCGATGATTTGCAGTCGAGACGGGCAAGCTTCTTGCATTTTCCCTTGCAGAGGGGCCGCAGATCACTACCATCTCGCCAGCCCGCATGACTGGCATGCAGGAAAAACAACTCCAATCAACACCCTATCCCATGATGAAATTTGTTAAAGTCGCCGTTCTTGCCGCCATGGCCGCCGGCTCCGTCATCACCGTTTCCTGCTGCGCGAAGGACGCTCCTACACCGCCAAAGCACGTGTACGTGAAACCCTCCAAATAATCGTTTTTTACTTCTGCTTCCGCGGCGAAGGCATGTTGACACAGCCGCCACTGAGCAGTATCATCCCTCCCCCATCTGTAGTTTACCAACCATAGTTTGACCCATGATCCGACCCCTCCTTGCCCTTTGCGCATCCGCCGTTGCCCTCATTTCCGTTTCCTGCTGCTGCACCGGCGAATCGGCTGCACCACGCCTGCGTGCGCTCCCAAAATTCAAAGAAATTGAAGCAGCCCCTCCGGTCACCGGCGATGTCCCGGCCATGCCGAGCCACCCAGGCACGCCAAAAGTGCACCCCGAAAAGTAATTTCCATCATCCAGCTTTAAAAAACCACCAGCAGCCTCCCGACCCGCGGGAGGCTCGTTTTGTATGAGCGCTGCGGTCGAGGCAGTAGCTGGTTCTCGCTTCCGCCTTGGTCGTATGTCATTCAGAAAACCCATCATCTGCCGTGAGACGCTTATCCCCATCCTCCCACGCCCCCCGCTACAAGGGCGGGATCCGACATTACCATAACCCGAAAGCCCGCCGCTCGTCGTGGGATCAATGGATCGACGGCGGCGTCGAGAACACCGGACCTTCCTGGAAATGGTGGAAGATCCTTGGTGTGGTTATCGGATTCGTCGCCCTTGGGTGGCTCGTCACAAAATTCCTTTTTTCCCTCGGCTACGGCTAATTCCGCCACCCGGCGGGTAACTTTTCGCCACTCCTGTGGATGTGGCTTTGACAATTCAGCAGAGCCGCTTCATGGTCGCGTCGCTCGCCCGCAAACCTCGGCGAGCCAAGCACCATGGGCAAAAGCCTCTTCCAAAAAGTCTGGGAATCCCACCGCGTCGGCACTCTCGCCGATGGCCGCACGCAACTTTTCATCGGCACCCACCTCATCCACGAGGTCACTTCGCCGCAGGCCTTTGGCATGCTCCGCGACTTGGGCCTGCAAGTGAAATTCCCCCAGCGCACCTTCGCCACCGTGGACCACATCGTTCCAACGGTCGATCAAGACGCGCCTCAAGATCCGCTCGCTGTGGCCATGATGACGGCGCTGCGTGAAAATGTGGATGATTTCGGCATCACCTATTTTGATCTGGCAAGTGGCAAGCAAGGCATCGTGCATGTCGTTGGTCCGGAGCAGGGGATCACCCAGCCCGGCACCACGATTGCCTGTGGCGATTCCCACACGGCCACCCACGGTGCCTTTGGGGCGATTGCCTTTGGCATTGGCACCACCCAAGTGCGCGACGTCCTAGCCTCGCAAACTTTGGCGCTAGAAGCCCTGAAAGTGCGTCGCATCGAGGTCAATGGCCGCCTTGCCCCGGGCGTTTACGCCAAGGACGTGATCCTCCACATCATCCGCCTGCTCGGTGCCCGTGGTGGCATCGGCTATGCCTACGAGTACGCTGGCGACGTGTTTGAGCGCATGTCTATGGAAGAACGCATGACCGTGTGCAACATGTCCATCGAAGGCGGAGCGCGCTGCGGCTATATCAATCCTGATGCGAAAACCGTCGAGTACCTCCGCGGCCGACCCTACGTCGAGATGAGCGACTTCGCGGCGACCGCTGCCCGCTGGCTGGCATTTGCCTCCGATGCGGACGCCGTTTACGACGATTTGGTGAGTATCGAAGCGGCAAGCATCGAGCCGACTGTGACATGGGGAATTTCTCCGGACCAGGGGATAGCCATTTCCGAGAGTGTCCCGGATCCGGCGGCGGCAGCCACCCAAATCGCCAAGGACAGCATCGTGGAAGCCCTCGCTTACATGAAGATTTCCGCAGGTGCCCCAATCAAGGGCGTGCCCATTGACGTCGCCTTCATCGGTTCGTGCACTAACGGTCGCCTCTCCGACTTTCGCGAGGTCGCCAAATACCTGCCCGGCCACAAGGTCGCTCCAGGAGTCACCGCGCTGGCCGTGCCCGGATCCCAAATTGTCGCCATCCAATGCGAAAACGAAGGTTTGCCACAAATTTTCCGCGATGCGGGATTTGAGTGGCGAGATGCCGGTTGCTCGATGTGCCTGGCGATGAATCCCGATAAACTCGTCGGCGACCAACTTTGCGCCTCCTCCTCAAACCGCAACTTTAAAGGCCGCCAAGGATCGTCCACGGGACGCACCGTGCTCATGTCGCCATTGATGGTCGCCGCCGCCGCCATCCGTGGGTCCATCGCCGATGCAAGGGAGGTCTTTGCCATGAAATAAACATGGTTGCCGCCTAACATCCCACCGCCATGAGCCCCAGCGCCGCACGTAAATTGCCGATCACCGCCGCCGAGTATCTCGAAGGTGAACTGCGTTCTGAAATGCGTCACGAATTTGTCGATGGGCGCATCTACGCGATGTCTGGTGCCAGTCTGCGCCACAATGCCATCTGCCTCGAAACCGCAGCCCGCATCAAGCAACACCTGCACGGCGGCCCTTGCCGCACGTTCATCGAAAGTGTAAAAGTGCAAATCAGCGATGATCTCGGCGAGGCGTTCTACTATCCCGATGTGTTCGTTACCTGCGAGCCCGCCGATGACGATAGCCATGTGGTGCGCCACCCCAAACTTGTTATCGAGGTGCTCTCACCATCCACCTCACGCAACGACCGCGGCGACAAACTCGCCACCTACAAGCGCCTCGCCAGCATCGAGGAAATCGTGCTCATCGAACAAGACTGGCCGGAACTCGTCATCTATCGCCGCTCTGATCGCTGGAAACGCCATATCTTCACCCAGCCCGAATCCATCGTGCACCTCGAGTCGATCACTTTCGAGGCCCCGCTGGCCGCCTTTTATCAATCCGCCCCGTTCCCCCCCGACGTCCAACGCCCGTGGTATCTCATCAACCGCGAAGACGGCTGAAAGATCTTTCACATCTCCAATCTTAAATTCTAAATCTATACACTCCTCATGGCCCTAGCTCCCGTCAACCAAGTTTCCGGTCGTGCCGTTTATATTCCCGGTGCGGACATCGATACCGACCGCATCATTCCGGCCCGCTTCATGAAATGCATCACCTTCGATGGACTTGGTGAGTTCGCCTTTTATGACGTGCGCTTTGACGAGCACGGGCATCGGACGGCCCATCCGCTCAACGACCCGCGTTTCGCCGGTGCCTCGATCCTGCTTGCCGGACTGAATTTCGGTTGCGGTTCGTCCCGTGAACATGCGCCCCAATCATTGCGGAAATACGGTTTCAACGGCGTGATTGCCGAATCCTTTGCCGAGATTTTCTTCGGTAACTCGACCACCCTCGCGATGCCCTGCGTGATTGCCAGTGCGGCGGATCTAGCCGCCTTGCGCGAGCAAATTGAAGCCGATCCGCTCACTCTGGTGACCATCGACGTGGTGGAGTTGCGTGCTCGCAGTTCTGGCGGGTTGGACTTTCCGGTGACCATGCCGGAATCCGCTAGGGAAGCTCTCGTCTCCGGCCGCTGGGATCCCATTCAGGAATTGTTGGATAACATTCCCGCCATCGAGGCCAAGGCCAGCGAACTGCACTATGTCTAGTCCATCATCACCGAATCTCTCTTCCCTAACCACCATCAATGACGATGGATCGCGTTATTTCCTCCATCCGGGGGATGTGAGTGGTTTTTGGACCCGGGTCAGACGTCTGTTTGGTTGGCTCCTCATCGGAGTCTTTTTGGGCTTGCCGTGGATTCCTATCAATGGCTACCCGGCGGTGTTTCTCGACGTCGAAAACCGCCTGTTCCATCTGTTCGGGCTCACCTTGGTCCCTCAGGATATGTGGGTGATGTTTTTCGCGGTTACAGGGATGGGTTTTGCGCTGTTTTTCATCACCTCACTGCTGGGCCGCGTCTGGTGCGGCTGGGCCTGCCCGTACACGGTGTTTTTGGATCACGTCTATCGCCGCATTGAGCGCTGGATTGAGGGCGACGCGCCGGCCCGCCGCAAACTTGACGCCGCACCTTGGACGCCCGCCAAAATCCTCAAGCGTGGCACCAAACACCTGCTCTTTGCCGGCATCGCCGCCCTCATCGCCCATGTGTTCCTTTCGTACTTCGTGTCCCTGCCCCGTCTCTACGGATTCATGCACGAAAGCCCTCTGCAACATGCCACCGCCTTCGGCATCGCGCTATTTCTCACCCTCGTCCTCTGGTTCTGTTTCGGCTACTTCCGTGAGCAATTCTGCATCATCATGTGCCCCTACGGTCGCCTCCAAAGTGCCTTGACCGATAGCGACACAGTCATCGTTGGCTATGATGCCAAGCGCGGCGAACCTCGCGGTGCGGCAGGCCGTGCCACGGGCGCTTGCGTCGATTGCCACCGTTGCATCCAAGTGTGCCCCACCGGCATCGACATCCGCAATGGCTTGCAACTCGAATGTATCGGCTGCACCGCATGTATCGACGCCTGCGATGATATCATGACCAAACTGGGACGCCCCACCGGCCTGATCCGCTATGATTCGCAAAATGGCTTCGACTCACAGCCGAAGCGCGTTCTGCGTCCGCGCATCTATGCCTACTCGGTGCTGGCCCTGCTCGGCTTATTGGCGCTGGGCGTGGTGGCTTGGATCAAGATGACGCCTTACTCGGCCACCTTGTCGCGGGTTGGCGGGGTGGGTTTTTCGAGTGATGCCAACTCGGTGAGCAATATTTATTTGCTGCGTGTGCAAAACAAGCGCAATCAACCTGCCACCATCTCCGTCAGCCTCGCCACCGACGCGCCCGCAGGCTATCAGCTCAGTGGTGGCGAGCAAAGGTTCACCATCGAGCCGCTCGGCGAACTCACCCGTACCTGTGTGATCTTCGCCCCGCTCGCCAACTATATGGGAACGGGCGACGTCTCCGTGCAAATCCATGCCGAACCCGGTAACGTCACCCTGAAAAAATCCACCCGTTTTCTAGGCCCCAATCCTAACTCAGCAACGCCAGCGCCCCACTGAAGTCTTTGCCATGAGAAATTTCTTCCGCTTCATGTCGCGCCACCCGTGGATCTACGTGGTGCTTGCCTTTGTGCTGCTCATCGCCTCTTGGGCGGCCCTCATTCTCGTCGCCGCCCGCAACCCGATTCAGGAATTTGAAGTCGCACCGCCCACTCACCATCGATGAACGAAATTCAAACCACCACCGCCGCGCTGGTCGCAGGGCTGGCCACCAGCTTCCATTGCGTAGGCATGTGTGGACCGATTGCCTGTGGCCTGGGTACCTTGGCTAAATCGGAGGGCCAACGGCTGGCAGCCGCCTCATTGTATCATGGCATGCGGCTCACGTCCTACGCCACGATTGGTGCCATCTGTGGAGCCATCGGCCAGCAGCCGCTCAAATGGTATTTTGGATCTCCTGCAGTGATTTTGCCGTGGATCATGATCTTGGTGCTGCTGATGATGGCCTTGGGCCTTGATAAGCGAGTTCCACGTCCCGCGTTCTTGAACCGCCTCACCGCCCGCGCCCGGTTCAAAGCCGGCAGGTATTCGGCTTACGGGGCTGCCATCGCGATGGGCATACTCACGCCAATCCTCCCTTGCGGACCCCTTTATATGATTTTCGGGGTCTCCCTGCTCACCGGCTCTGCCGCCAAGGGTGCCGAGTTCACGTTAGCCTTTGGCCTTGGTACCGTGCCCTTGCTGTGGTTCGCTCAGCAGCAATTCCACCGCCTCCGGGCGCGACTCACGCCGCTGGCGATGAACCGACTTCGTCGGGGGCTGGCCTTCGCCACTGCGCTTCTGCTTGCGTGGCGGCTGCAAAGCACGGTTCCTGCCGCTTGGTACGGCAACCCATCCGCCCCCAAACCCGCCACCAATGAGTTGCCCAGCTGCCCGCATTGCAAGCCAAACCCTCGCTAAGCGGCTCAACTGAACCCGTTGCAAGCCCATTTCATCGCGCCTCCAATGCATGTCGTTCTATCCACGGAGCCGCCGCCCGGCATCGCCTTGTTTGACCTTGATGGCACGCTTCTCGCTTGGGACACCCAGTTGCTGTTCCGCCATCATGTGATCCGCCGTCAACCTTGGCGGGGGCTCCTCCTGCCGCTGTTTCTCGCCTCGCTACCAGCCTTCCCCATCCTTAAGCTAGCCGGCCTCAAAAGGGCCTTTCTGAGCTACCTCTGGCGAATGCCCGCCGCCACCCTTGCCACCCACGCCCGATCCTTCGCCGCCGCCATCGTGCCCACCATCTATCCGGATCTCCGGGAGGCGCTGGAAAACCACCGCAGGCAAGGCCACCTCCTCATCCTCAGTTCCGCCAGCCCCGAATTCTATGTCGCGGAAATCGGCCGCGCCCTTGGCTTCCACCTTGCCTTGGGCACCGAAATGGCAATTCCCTCATCCTTCCCGCTTTTTCCCAAACTGCTCAATCACAAGGGCGCGGCCAAGGTCGAGCGCCTGCGCCACCGCCTCCCTCAATCCTACTTTGCCGATGGTAAGTTGCTGCGCTCCCACGGCTACACTGACAGCCGGGCGGACTTGCCTATGCTCGCCCTTTGCCAATGCGCCAGTGTCGTCAATCCCGACGCGGCCCTCAGTGCTTTGGCACAGGCCAGCGCTTGGCGGATCTTTCGCCCCGCCCGGCCGTGGCGCAACCGTGCCAGCTTCTGGTGGCAGGCCCTCGCTCTCCTTACGGGCATCGCCAGCTATCCCGCCGCGCCTGCAGCTGATAAATAGTTGAACCAATAATGGAAATTTCATGGAAAATCCGGCCCTGCGAGCCGCCACTGCCGGACGTTTTGCGACAAAATGTCGCTGCCAGAAAATATTAAGGGTTGCGTAGTCTGCCTTGGGCGCGAATGTTGCCGCCGATGAATTGCAAATCGTTGGAGGGAAAAGTCGGGGTCGTGTTTGGCGTGGCTAACAAGCGTAGCATCGCTTGGGCCATTGCGCAGGCATGGGCAGATCAGGGTGTGAAGTTGATTTTCAACTACCAAGGGGAACGGGTGAAGGAGAACGTCGAAGAACTCACCGCCACCTTCGGCGAAGACGTCCCACTCTATCCCTGTGACGTCACCAGCGACGCGGAAATTGACACGTTTTTCCAAAATGTCCGCAAGCACACGTCGCAGGTGGACTTGTTGCTGCACTCGGTGGCCTATGCCCCGCGCGAGGCGCTGGAAGGACGATTTCTCTCGACCAGCCGAGAAGCCTATCGCATCGCTCATGATATCTCCGCATACTCGCTCATCGCACTGGCCCAACGCGTCGAACCCCTCATGACCCAAGGCGGCAGCATTCTCGCCATGAGCTATTATGGCGCCGAAAAAGTCGTGCCGAATTACAATATCATGGGTGTGGCCAAGGCCAGCCTCGAAGCATCTACCCGTTATCTGGCTTGGGATATGGGCAAAAAGGCGATCCGCGTCAATTGCATCAGTGCCGGCCCCGTTCAAACGCTCGCCGCACGCGGGATTGGCGGGTTCAGTCAGATGATCAAGCAATACAGCGAACGTGCGCCGTTAGGCCGCACGTGCAGTCTTGAGGAAATTGGCGCCACTGGCGTGTTCCTTGCCAGTGACGGCGCAGCCGCCATCACCGGCCAGGTCCTGTACGTCGATGGCGGCTATCAAATCATGGGGATGTAGCCTCTAGCGGGTGCCACTAATCTTTTGAGATCTCGGTGGCGATTTTGTCGAAAGCAGCGACGCACTGGGGGATCGTCGCGTCGAGGTGGGCAAGATCGCCGTGCTCATATTCCATGTTCAGGCGGCCATGAAACCCCTGGCGCTTGAGCTCTTGCAACATGCCTTTGACGTTGGCGATGCCGCTGCCATAAACGACGTCTTCCTTCTTCTCGTCCAAATCCTTGAAGTGCGATTCTATAACACGTCCATCTAGCAATTTCAAATTCGCAATCGGATCCTTGCCCGCCCGCAGCCAGTGGCCGGTGTCAGCGCACGAACCGCAATTCTTGCTCAAGTCCTTGGTCGCCGCCAGCACCTTGTCGGCCGGCCAGGACTGAGGGTGGTTGTGCAGTGCGATCCGAATGCCGGTTGCCTGCGCCATCTTGTCGAGAGCCTCGTTAGGAGTCACTTCGGTGACTAGCACTTCGAGACCGACCTTTTTTGCCCAGGCGAAATGTTTCTTCATGCCAGGTTCATCCATCGGGATATCACTGACGCCGAAGCTGGCGATTTTCACACCGCAGGCTTTGGCCTTGCCGCAGAGTTCGGCGATTTCGGCGTCGCTCATGCCAGGGCCGACTGCAATCTCGGCACCGGGCTTCATTTTCTGACCAGGGAAAATCTCGAGATACTTGATCCCGAATTTCTGGCAACGTTCGATGGTCTCGAATGTGGTTAGCATGCGATACGTCCAACATTGCATGCCGAGTTGGAGCCCGAGTTTTTCAGCGGCGGCGTCATTACGTTCCGCACGGGCGGAAACGCTCATCAACGTCAGGGCGCTAGCGAGGGTGATGGTCAGGCGTGTCATAGGATTTGTTGCTTTCTTTTGTGGTGAATCAGGGATGCTAAGGCATAGGGACCCGTCATTATGGTGTCCCGGCTCGCCGTTCAGCTATAATCGGCCGGCGCGTATTGTCAATGATCGGTTCCGTTTTGTTGCTGCAATGGGTGAAGGGGGCACCGGCACCTCTCACAACGAACCCAGTTGGATCAGCCTAGAGTCGATGTCCAAGTGATTGTCGAATCCGACGATGACATGTCTGTTGGCGTTATCTTCGGGTATCACTAGATGGTAATTGTACTTGATACTCATGGCTCGATGTCTCCACGGACGAGTGATGCAATCAAATCTCCCATGCATTCGGGACAAAAACATGGACGAATCGGACGGACGATGATATTTCCAAGCCACAGGTAGAACCCCAACCATTGATGAACCCGACCTATCAAACATCCCGCCCGCTGTTGGCATGGCTGACGTGTCTCACACTGCTGGCCCATGCGCCTGTGCTTCCTGCCCAAAGTGCCAACACTGACGTCTTGATCCAGGACTTCGAGGGTGCCGACTACGGTGGCTGGAAAGTCGAGGGCAAGGCCTTTGGTGCGGGCCCAGCTAAAGGCGGGTTTCCGGGCCAGATGGAAGTCACCGGCTTCCTCGGCAAGGGATTGGTCAACACCTATCTCGATGGTGACGGACCGACCGGCAAGCTCACCTCACCCGAGATTACCATCGAGCGGGATTACATCACGTTCCTCATCGGCGGCGGCGGCCACAAAGGCAAAACCTGCATGAATTTGTTGATCGATGGTAAGGTCGCCCTAACCGC
>JBAXCM010000002.1:0-44532 GCA_037141475.1 Verrucomicrobiota bacterium
ACACAATCTCATTCCAATTTTCTTTCAATCGCGCCCGTAGGAGCACTTAATCGTTGGGCGAAAAATGCCGATATGAATCCTATCTCTATAGCTGAACACTCCGCACACCGAGCCACCGAAGAAGCCATTCGCCTCTGGGCTCTTGGAAGTGCGGAGTATCCGATTGACGGTGGCTCTCTCATCCAACGCTATTCCGAGATGGCCGTTGTTGACTCCGTTACTGAGTTCGCTACCAACGGACGACGAGCCCTCGAAGTTTGCCAACTGAAAGAGGATATCTACTTGAAGCAGCCACGGTGGATTTGGAAGCCTACCCAAGGCTACGCAAAAGTTGGCGAGCTTCGGGATGCGTTTAACCGCATTATACACGCTCAGCAGTTGGAAGTCGGTTTCGAGAAGTCGGCAGCCAAGACATGCATGGGAGGAGGGGGTGTCGTTATTCCGTATATCTTAGCACGCACAGACCGGAAGGAGTTGTCATACATTGATCTTTTCGCCATGGCACATGCTTGGCTGTTTCAGGTCCTTCCAAGTATCCACGCGCCGAAAGAAAGAGATGCCCAACAAGACGCGCCATGACAACCTCTACCAGCCGTTCAGTTTCGATGATTTCACGTAGCTACCACCTTAAATCCGTGATTGACGCGCGCCCCCGCTGGTAGGGGTGCATGCGCTTTACGTTATGCAAAGAAAATTGCCTGCGAACTAACTCAACTTCATGACATTACTCAATGAAATTACAGCCCTAGCAAAGAAGCATGCAGTGGAATTACAATCCAAAGTCGATGAGCGGGTTAGTGAGATGGATTCGGATGATCTTTCTCATTTCCTGATCTACAAGGTGCTTGGTGTCACTACTGAAGAAGGAAAGTTGATCGACGTTTACCAAAACAAGGGTCGATTTCTTTATCGGCACGCGGGTGCCTTTCTGGAGACGGCTGCTAAAATGTGCTTCGCGCACCACAATCCTGAAGCCAAATCCCTCCGCGTACCAAATACACTAGGTCAACGTCCCAAAATTTTTGAGATTGACTGTCTTGATGGGCAGTTTGCCCACGAGATCAAATGGCGCGACGCCACTACCGATGGCGACCATATAACCAAGGAGCACACTCGAATCAAAGTAATCGCGGCGGCGGGTTACACCCCCATTCGTGTGATGTTCTACTACCCGAACCGAACCCAAGCGATTCGAATCCAAGGGACGCTCGAAACCCTGTATCAGGGGGTAGGCGGACACTACTACTACGGCGATTCCGCATGGGCCTACATCAAGAGCCACACAAAGAATGATCTCAAGGCGATCCTTGAACATATTGCAGAGAAGGCTTCATGAGCATGAAAGATTTTCGAGACAAGATTATTGAGGGCGACTGCCTTGAGGTTTGCAGCGCAATGCCCAGGAAAATCTTTGATCTAGTTTACCTTGATCCTCCGTTTTTCTCTGGGAAGGATCAGCAGTCGAAGACTCGTGATGGCACCCGCCATTTTTCCTTTTCAGATCGTTGGCCGCATCTGCGGGAGTATGCTGACTTCATGGGGCTGCGCATCGAAGCGATTCGGCCTCTACTGAAGGATAGCGGTTCGATCATTGTTCACTGCGATTCGTCTGCGAATTATGTTCTTCGAGCCATTCTTGAGGACGTATTTGGGTCCAGGAATTTCCGTTCGGAAATAATCTGGCGCTACAAGCGCTGGTCAAACTCGCAGCGCACGCCGATCCCGAGTCACCAGACACTGCTTTTTTTTTCAGCGTCTGACGATTACAAATACAACCAGATATTTGGCGACTACTCTGCTACAACAAATGTAGATCAGATTCTTCAGTCTCGCGCACGCGACGGCAGAGGAAAATCCGTCTATGCCCGAGATCCGAATGGCGGGATAATCGGCTCAGGAAGCAAGAATGGCGTTCCGCTGGCAGACGTGTGGGACATCCCTTTCCTAAATCCAAAAGCCAAGGAAAGGGTTGGCTACCCCACACAGAAGCCGCTTCTCTTGCTAGAAAGAGTTCTCGAACTTCTATCTGACCCAGGCGATTGGATTTTCGACCCATTTTGCGGAAGTGGAACGACACTAGTTTCTGCTAAGATTATTAATCGCCATTTTACGGGGATCGATCTTGCAGCAGACGCGGTTTTGTTGACGCGTGAGCGTCTTAGTAATCCTGTAATGACCGAATCCAATCTCCTAAAGAAGGGGGAGGAGGCATATTTGAGTGCTGACAGTGATGCACTGAATTTACTATCTGGTCTGCCAGTTGTGCCCATTCAGAGAAATAAAGGAATTGACGCTCTACTCAACGGCAAGGCGGGCACAGATCCAGTATTGATTAGAGTACAACGGCCTAATGAGTCGATAATGGACACAATAGGAGCCTTGCGGAAGGCATCAAGGAATAAGAAGTATTCCTTCCTAGTTATTGTCGCGACCGAAGCATCACTAGTGCCTTACGGACAAGAGGAAGACGACCTGATCATCGTCGAATCCACCGCGAAGACCATTCAAGCCTTGTCTCGGAGCCGCGCGCATCCCGAGTTGCGGCTATTCGACAAACCAAAAAATGCATAACAAGTCGTGGCGCACCAACCGGCATAAACGCCTCAATTTCATTTCAAAATCACTCCTACCGCGCCCGCAGATGCACCTTGACGTTGGACCAATATGAGCACACTTCTACAAATATTGGTTGCCTTGGGCTGTGTGTCGATTCTTGGATGCAGGACGCAAAGAGACGACCAGCCAAAAGACGCCCGAGCGAGCCGGTCACCGTCTCATCAGCCTGAGAAAGTCACCCCGGTCCGGACTTGGACCGAGACGGACTTGGACGACGAGCAACGACAAGCCCTGAAGCAATGGACTGATGGGCTGAACACGGGAAATTCTGCTGCAGACTTGGACAGACTGAAGAAGAGTTTGCAGCGGTGGGATGAATTATTCATGAGCCCAGCCCCGCCGAAACTGAAGCCCGTGCTCGCAATTCTCAAGGAGAGGCTGAAGGAACGGATTGTAGAGTTGGAAGGGAGCAAATAGAGATCGATGAGAAAGTGTAAACATCAAACAGAGGACAGCCAATGCGAACAATTTTCCAGAAGGACGGGCAGGCACATCGCATCGGACGGGCACAGTCGCATCCCGCAACCGCCAGCCGCAGCGTCAAGATCTTTTGAACTACAGGAGTCTCCTGTGGTTTGAGGGACCTCACCGCCGAGATGAAATTCTCGGATTTGAGAGATTGGTGCTTGCCATGGGCCTGTTCTACCGTTTCGGTCTGCGTGCGGGAGTTCCTCCAAAGCTCCGCCGATCGCACTAACCCAGCTGATCAAACCCGACTCAACCCCCACGGGGCCGATTCGGCTTTGCAGGTGATCGATCAACCATCTAACCCCTAAACCCCACCCCGCCGCCTTCTTCCCACCGGCAATTTTCCCGGGTGAAGCTGAGAAGCCAGCCCCATGAACAACACTCCATTTTCATCACTAACACGTTCGATTTTTTTAAAAGTTTGAGTGTAGATTCGCATATCTTCCGCATATCCTCTGCTTCGACCGCGCATATCTTGCGCAATCCTGAGCGTATCTTGATAAGTGATTGTGTGTCTCGGGGAACCATCCCAGATACCCCCGTCTCGCGCATTTCCGCCTGCCAATTCTCCAACAACTCCACCCAACCAAAATAACCATGAAAACAATGAAACAACTCAGTCTCGTCACCGCGGCCGCCTTTATGGCCTTAGCCCTCAACGCCACTGCCGATGATGGCAGCGCCGTGTTCACCAAGGAGTGCGCAAAATGCCACGGTGCCGATGGCAAGGGCGACACTGCCATGGGCAAGAAACTCAAGATCAAGGATTTGACGGTCGAACTTGCCAAGCTCGACGCGGCCAAGATCGAGGCCACCGTCAAGGATGGCGTCAAGGATGGCGACAAGGTGCGCATGAAGGGCTTCAAGGACATGAGTGATGCCGATGTGAAGGCCGTCGCCAAGTACGCCCTCACTCTTAAGAAATAATCTGACAATCCGGTCCGCGGGCCGGCGCTGCCATGGGCTTGGCCCATCGCCGCTGCCGGCTAACGTGGAATGACCCGCGGCGTCCACCAGGGAGAACATGATGAACGATAACAAACAAACACGCCTCGCATTGGTGGTGCTCACCGCAACCTTCGCGCTGCTGGCCGTGGCGTTTTCGCTGGACCTGTTTGGCAAAATTGCCCCGGTCCACGAACTGCCGCTGGTCGACCGCGAATTGCTCAAAACCGAAACTTGGCGCCGTTCGTACGCCGACTTGGTCCGCGCCAAAGCGGAACTGGACGATTTCGACTGCTACACTTGCCATGAAAAGGGCAAGAAGCCGGTGTTGAAATATGATGACAAACAGCAGCTGATCATACCCGACGAGCACTCTGACGTTGTGATGGGCCACGGCACTCACGGCCGCAACAACAATTGCTTCAACTGCCACGACGACGAGAATCTGGAGCAGCTTCAACCGCGCGACGGTCGCGCCCTCAAGTTTGAGCAGAGCACCATGCTCTGCGGCAGTTGCCACGGCCCGACGTATCGGGACTGGGAGGCCGGGATGCACGGCCGCACCAGCGGTTACTGGAACCGCACCAAGGAGGGAGCCGAGCAGGGCAAGTTCGATGGCCCGTTCAAAAAACAGGATTGCGTGAATTGTCACAATCCGCACTCACCTAAATTTCCAGGCCGCCAGCCGGCTCCTCCCCCCAATTATCTGCGGGAAAAAACCCCATCCGACTCGTCCCATACCTCACATTGATCATGGATCCTCTATCTGATGCGCCGCCAAAACCTGCGGCCACCGCGATGAATCGCCGCGGCTTCCTGCGTTCCTCCGCCGTGTTTGGCGTCGGCGCTGCGGCGCTGGCAGCCAGCCTCAAGCCGCTGCTTGAACTCAAGGATTTCTCCTCGATGGAGAAATTCCTACAGAAATACTATCGGGAGATGACTCCCGCGGACATGGAAAAAGTCCTCACTCGCATCACCAATGAGGTCGAGCGCCAGTACGGATTGAGGCCCCATGTGCAAGACCTCAAGCCGATGGATGGGGTCAGCTTCGTCTATGCGTTGAATCTAACCCGTTGCATCGGTTGCCGGAAATGCGTGCATGCCTGTGTTGCCGAGAACAACCAGTCTCGCAGCCCGGAGATTCAGTACATCCGGGTGCTAAAAATGCCGCATGGCTCGCTCGACATCGAGAAGTCGGAGCACGATTACAATCCGGAGAAGGTCCCTGAGAAGGGGTTCTTCTACATGCCGGTGCAGTGTCAGCAATGCAAAAAACCCCCATGCGTCAAGGTTTGCCCTGTGCACGCCACTTGGCAGGAGGACGATGGCATCGTCGCCATCGACTACGATTGGTGCATCGGTTGCCGCTATTGCATGGCCGCCTGCCCATACGGCGCGCGTCACTTCAACTTCACCAAGCCGCTCATTCCCAAAGACCGGCTCAATCCGGAAATGGCCTATCTGGGCAATCGTCCGCGCACCCAGGGAGTCACTGAAAAGTGCCACTTCTGTATTCAGCGCACTCGCGCCGGCCGCTATCCAGCATGCTTGGAAGTGTGCCCCGCCGGAGCCCGAAAATTCGGTAACATCCTCGATCCCGAGAGCGAGGTTTCCAAGATTCTCGCCACCAAGCGGGTCTTCATCCAACTCAAGGAGGACCTCGGCACCTCTCCACGCTTCTTTTACTACTTCGACGTATGACGACGGCTATTCGCAACTATCTGGTATTCTTGAAGCGCTGTGCTAAAATCGCCTTTGTTGGTGACTGGCGTTACTACGTGTGGATGGGCATTTTGAGCAGCATCTGCCTCATCGGACTCAACGCCTACTGCAAACAATTTGTCAACGGCCTCATCGTCACCGGCATGAGTGACGAGGTGTCGTGGGGCGTTTATATCGCCAACTTCACCTTCCTAGTGGGGGTGGCGGCCGCTGCGGTGATGATGGTCATTCCGGTATATATCTACGGCAACGAGGAAATGCATGACTTGGTGATATTCGGCGAGTTGCTAGCCGTGGCCGCCATCTTCATGTGCCTTGCCTTCGTGACTGTGGACTTGGGACGGCCGGACCATTTCTGGCACTTGATCCCGGGCATCGGCCAATTCAATTTCCCGGCATCCATGCTCAGCTGGGACGTGTTGGTGCTCAATGGATATTTGTTGCTTAACCTGCACATCTGCGGCTACCTGCTCTACTCACGTTACTGCGGACGCAAACCGGCGGCATGGTTCTATATCCCCTTTGTGTTCATTGCCATCGTCTGGGCCATCTCCATTCACACCGTCACAGCCTTCCTCTATGTCGGTCTCGGTGGCCGCCCATTCTGGAATTCCGCAATCGTCGGTCCTCGCTTCCTGGCCTCGGCATTCACCGCCGGTCCAGCGCTGATTATCCTCGCCCTGCAAGTGGTGCGTCGCGTCACTGCCACCGCTTCCGCCGTCGATGCGGAACAATTGCTAGACCATGCCACGCTTCAGGCCGGCCGACCCGCCACCCTTGAGGATTTGGAATTGCTCGCACGTCACTTGCCGGAACTCGCATCCGTCTCACCACAAATCCGCCAGGAAGCCCTGATAGGTGCCGAAGTGTTGGAACTCGCAGCCGGCAATGTGCTGCTGCGCCAAGGCGATAAAGACGACGCCGCGTTCTTCATCCTGCAAGGCCGCGTGGTCGTCAAACGGGAGGAAAACGGCCGTTTCCGCATCATCCGCAGTGGTGGCCCGGGCGACCAGTTCGGTGAGATTTCCAGCCTCGCCGGCACTCCGCGGGTGGCCACTGCCATCACCGAAGAACCCAGCCGCGTGCTGCGTCTGCCGGCCGACTCGCTGCGCAAGCTCATGAAGGGCCCCGCGATGAATAAGATCGTCCGCTCTCGCATGACCGAACGCTTGCTTATCACAGACCGTGCCCTGCTGATGTTGCGCAGCATTGTGCAGGTATCCATGCTCATCAACGTGTTCCTCCTCGTCAACGAAGTGTTCAAGGAATTCTACTCCGGCAACACCCACGTCGCTTCCGCTAAATACCTCTTCGTCGGCCTCCACGGCCACCACGCACTCGTGCCTTGGATCTGGACGGCCATCGCTTTCAATCTAACCGCCATGGTGCTGCTGGTCCTTCCTATCAGCCGCAGCTTGAAGTGGCTCAACCTAACATGTGTGTTAGCCATCACCGGTATTTGGATTGAAAAGGGCATGGGCTTGGTTATTCCCGGCTTCATCCCCACCACCCTCGGCGCGTTCATCGAGTACCAGCCATCCATCAATGAAACCTTGGTTTGCCTCGGCATCTGGGCATTCGGCTTGCTTTGCTACACGATTTTCCTGCGCATGGCGGTGCCCATTTTGCAGGGGCGCCTGTCACGCGCCAACGAAGACGCCACAACCGCGCCGGTGACGCTCCGTCCAAGTTGTTAGCATCCTGACCTATCCGCCGCTGTCGCCCGTTAGTAGTTATATGAGTGAAACGCCAACCGCCGCCACCGCCCAGCGCTCGCTCAGCGAGCATGTTGCGTCCAAAGGCGCGGACTTGCGTGAGAAGTACGGGCCGAAAATCGGCTGGCAACAACTCCAGCAGGTAATGGCGGACCGCTCGCTGGTTCGCTATCCCTGTGAAATCGCCTTCACCGACGAGGGCCTGCGTGAGGGTGAGTTTGCCTATCCGCACCCGCTGGGCGACAAGCCGGAAGATGGCTTCATCATCCGAGTCCATCCGCTCTACATGACCGAACTGGGGATGGTGCCTCATTTGGTGCTATATCAACTTGTGGCGGTGAACTACGGTGATTTTGCCTCCAACGATGATGCCGAGGCATTTGCGGCGGCGGCACTCGGTCTGGAGACGGAAGACTACTACAATACCCTCTGCCGTTTGGCCGACCAGCTTGGCGACAGTGGGTGCGGATGAGATCCAGCCAACCGAGCGCCATGAGTGAACCTGAGCAGCAGAGAGAAGTGGCGACTATGGAGCAAACGTTAGCGCGTTTGGAGCAGCGTCTTGCCAGAGTGGAGGTGATGCTCGGCTTGGCTGAGGTCCCCGCAAGACCGGCCGCCGCCCAAACCCAAGCCCCGCCTCGCCTCGCCGCAGCGGCCTCCGTCGGCGAACTCGAAGTGGCTGTCGGCCAAAACCTCTTTGCCAATATCGGCATCGGCGTGCTGGCCATTGCCTGCGCCCTGGTCCTCTCGCTGCCTTGGCACACGCTGCCTCAATTCCTCCCCTCACTGGTTGGCTGGCTCCTCGCAGGCAGCTTGTTCCTGCTGGCGCACGGTTTACGTGACACGTTGCCGCTCATTGCCCGACAGTGCCGAGGCATCGCCATGGCGCTGGGATTTTTTGCCACCTTGCGCTTATCCTACTTTGGCTCGCCGTCGCTGTTAGTGCCGGGCTCGGCCACCGCCGCAGTCAGCCTCGCGCTGGTCGTTGCCATCAATCTGGCCATTGGCTGGCGGCGCAAGTCGGTGCTGCTGACCGGTTTGGGAATGTTCAGCGGGTATGCGGCAGCCCTAGCAGTGGGCACTCCGTGGTTTGTCTTCACCATGATCACCGCAATGTGCCTAGTGGCGGCTTGGGCGCTGCGCCAGCGCGATTGGCCATGGCTGGTCGTGTTTGCCACGCCCTGCGGCTGGTTGACGTATCTGCTGTGGGCGCTCGGCGACCCGCTCACTGGCCACCACGTGGAAGTGGCCAGCGGCCCCATCGCCGGGCTATGCCTGTTGCTGGCGTGGATGGTGATGCATGCGCTAGCGATGAGTTACCGCTCGCAGCGCACGACTGAGGGGCCGGTGGCGCAGGCAAGCTCGGTGCTTAATAGCGGCGGCTATCTAATATTTTTGCTGCATTCCCTGATCAAATACAGGGAGGCATTCTTTGTGGCCCACGTAGCCGCCTCACTTGTTCTATTAGGAATCGCGGTGCTCTTCTGGGTGCGCGAACGCAGCCGTTTTGCCACCTTTATCTATGCGATGACTGGCTACGCCGCGTTGAACATGGCGTTGATCAAGGCGACCGAGGTGCCGGACCTCTTTGCCTGGCTCTCAGCTCAAAGCCTGTTGGTGATGACCACCGCAATCTGGTTCCGCTCCCGCTTCATCATCGTCGCCAACTTCCTGATCTATCTGGCAGTCGTCATTTGTTATATGGTTCTGGTCAAACAGGAACACGGGCTCAGCTTGCTACTCGGGGTGGTGGCGCTGACCAGTGCCCGCATTCTCAAATGGCAAAAGGACCGCCTGGAGTTAAAGACCGAGTTGATGCGCAACGCCTATCTGACCAGCGCTTTCATCGTGCTGCCCTACACGTTCTATCACATCGTGCCGCAGGCGTGGGTGGCCTTGTCGTGGGTCGGCATCGCCTTGTTCTACTATCTGATGAACCTGCTCACCGGGGCCCGAAAATACCGTTGGATGGGCCACAACACACTGCTGCTCAGCGTCGCCTATATCTTTATCATGAGCATCGGCAAACTCGATGGCACCCAGCGAATCATCTCGTTCTTGGTGCTTGGCACTGTATTGTTAGCCGTGTCGCTGCTCTTCACCCTCATTCGCGCCCGCCAACATCGCGGCGGTGTCCACGCCGATAGCGGAGCTGCTGCATCGCCCGACAATCAACCGCCTGCGCCCAACTGAGGCTTCTTCCGCATGTCTCATCCCACGCCCCGAAGAATCGATTGCCACGTTCATCTCCTCGGCGATGGCAGCTCCGGCAGCGGCTGCTGGCTGCGCCTCAAATCAGTCGTCCACCGCATGATGGCACAGCTGCTCGTGCGGGCCGCCGGCTTGCCCGCCTCCGCCCTGCGCGACGGACTCGACGCAGCGGTGGTTATCCGCCTCGCCAGCTTGGTGCGTGAGTCGTCATTGGATGCGGCGGTATTGTTAGCGCAAGACATCCCCTATCACGATGACGGCACGCCCATGCCCGACAAAGGCGCGTTCTTTGTCCCTAACAGCTATCTGCTGGGCGTGTGTGCCCGCCATCCCGGGTTGTTCATTCCGGCGGTGTCGATCCATCCGGCCCGCCACGATGCCTTGGAAGAACTCGAGCGATGCCTGCACGCCGGGGCACGGGTGCTCAAGCTGTTGCCTAACTGCCTCAACGTGGATTATGCTGACCCGCGCCACCGACCGTTTTGGGAAATGATGGCTGCTGCCAACATGATCCTGCTGTCCCATACCGGCGGTGAACTGTCGCTGCCGGTGGTCTGCCACCGCTACGCCGACCCGCGTCTGCTTCGCTACCCGTTAGAAGCCGGTGTGACGGTCATCGCCGCCCACTGTGCCGGGCGCTCCGGGCTCTGGGATGCCGATTACACCGCGGTCCTGCTAGACATGTTCAAACATTGGCCGCATCTCTTCGGCGACAACTCGGCGTTATGCAGTCCGCTGCGTTGCCGCACGCTGCCTCACCTGCTGGCTGAGCCCGTTAGAAGCCGGATGCTCCACGGCAGTGATTTTCCCATTGCTGTGGGTGGCTTTGGCCCATGGCGCATGGGGCTCATCGACCGCTCCACTTGGCGCAAGTCCAGTCACCAGCCTAACGTATTGGAGCGCGATGTGTTCCTCAAGCAAGCCATCGGCTTCGACGAGTCTCATCTCATGCGCTTGGATGGCTTGTTAGGCAAGAGCCCATGACCCTCAAAACTCCAGCCCGCGCGTGACGTCTGGGGTGCCTTGTAGCGGCGTGTCTGTGCCAGAAAGAATGCGCTGCATATCTATGCCACGCTCGTTGCCACATGGCAGCAAAAATGCGCGATAGATCACAAAAGAAGAGGAAGAAGGTGAGTTCCGATTCATGATGCTTGGGTTGCAAAGGGTTTCTTCACTTGGCTTTGACCTCGAACCAGCGGATGGAGATGCCGCGTTCCATTGGCGCACTGATGCTGATGAAAACGCCCCACGAGGACCGCGGTCCGCATTTGCCGCCACCGGTCAGCACATTCTTGAAACTTGAATTGAACTCAATCGGCGAGTTCCGCCGCCAAACCTCGCTCGTCGAGGTCACCACTTGCTCGTACTTTCTCAAATCAGGCCGCCAGCTGGTGATCATCTCCCTCCCCCACGCCAGATCCGCGTCGGATGCGCATGACGATACCACATGCTGGCATCCCAAGACAGTTAGATGGTCAAAACTTCCAAACAACTCCCGGTTCTGACGGGCTTTCTTGAAATGCAGGTAGCGGGCGACCGGCTCAGCAGGATGCTCGTTCTGGCCGCCGGCACCACGGTTACCGGTGCCTGGCGGACCCAACGCCGTGGCTATCGCCAGCCGTTGATAGATCCGATCCTTCGCGTCTCTATCAGCATGCAGAATTTTCAGCCACAAATCCAGAGTGCTAACCGCCAGCTGGTAACTGTTGTCATCCCGGGCGGCAATGGGTGTCGGACCCACCGCCTCCAACAACAAATCCATCACCCGTGAATTCTCCACCAACCCGCTCAGAAACTCAAGGTTGGCCGGACTCGCCTTGGCAAACGCTTCGCTTTCCTTGATCCCGAGCTTGGCAATGAGTTGCCGTTGATCCAGCGCCTATATAAATGCCGGATCCTTCAGCATGGCTTTCAGGGTCACCTCCGAAGTCATTTTCCCATCGGCCTGTATCCGGGTATTCAGCCAGCTCGATACGTTTGAAAAATAGCCGCTGAAGTCCCCGGTTTGAATAGCCACTTGCAGTACTGCGGCAGAGGGCTCCCATGCCTTGACGCTTCTTAACGGCAGCAGGAACAGGCCGCAACTCAGCAGCCAGCTGGTGTTGTTTGGTTTCGGTTTTCGTTGGATCGTGTCGATTCTCATGAATCTCTACTGGCTCTGGTTGGTCGATTAATCAGCCTCAATGCAGCGCATCCCCCCTCTGGCGATGCTCGCCGGCTGACCCTCCCTATTCGCGCCCACTCAGCCGCCGTTTCACCTTCTTTCCTTCAAAAAAACCTGCCCAATGCTCGAAACTCGCAACCCCTTGGTCAGCTCTAACTCCAGGGCCTTGGGGGTGCTCTGTCGAGAATCCATTCGCTCTCCACCATGCCTCCACCACGGCCATCCCGTGCAACACTCCAAACTGCCATTGCAAAATGCCCTGCGTCTTCTCGAAAATAAACCATTCCTAACTGACCTTCCGGAGCCCATTGATTATGAACGAATTACCTGCAACAAAATGCCCGAATTGAAAATATTACAGATTTCCCTTGGCATATATCAATGATTCTGCTAACCCCTATGCAATCAATTGAATCAGAGTGACTGCAAGAAACTAGCAAATAACAACAGCAATAACATGAAACCGTTTCAACTTCAATTCACGCAAATCCATCTGCCAGCATGCCTCACAGCACTGGCAATTCTAGCAAATCAATATGCCTTCGCCATGCCTATTGTTGGTGATACAATTAACTCTAACCTAACCGTTACCGGCTGGGGTTGCTTCACCGACGGCGTGGATTTGGGCCTCAATGGCGATCTGTTACTCAATTGGCTGCCCGCCAATGCATCCAATCCGCTCGGTACCGCAACCTCCGACATTGCCCTGGCGCAGGGGGCCTTCCTCTGGCGCGACTCAATCACGGCGGCCCCGGCGGCGCGTAACAAAATGAAGCTGGACTCATCCAATAACCTATCTCTTTACCGGTCTGATGGCACAGAAGGCGTCGTCCTGGATCCGCAAAATGGTAGGATCAGAATTCCAGCTGCTGGAAGCACCGGAGGCATCTATTTCGGCACGAACACGGTGCCAACGCTCCAAGCTGCTGCCAACGGAGGCGCCATTTTTCCCGCCCAACTCACCCTCAAGGGCGGGCTGATCCTTAGCAACGGTACCCTTCAGGTGAGTGCCATTACACCGGCTACTTCCTCCAATACCGGCGCTCTAATTGTAGCGGGCGGAATCGGTAGCGCCATGGATGCCTATATCAACGGCGTGCGCATCGGCAGAGGAGCCGGCAATAGTGCTGCCAACACGGTTGTAGGTGTGGCTGCGCTCGGCGTCAATACGACAGGATATAACAATACTGGCGTTGGTTCCAATGCATTGCATTCCAATACCATCGGATACTACAACACCGCTTGCGGCCCGTATGCGCTGTATTCCAACACCATGGGTGCCGGCAATACGGCCTTGGGGCTAAATGCAGGTTATTTCAACTCCCTTGGGAATAACAACGTCATCTTGGGATCCTATGCAGCCTACTATCAGGCGAATGGCTCCACTCTGACAAATACGCAGAGCAGTATCTACATCGGGGCCATGGCCAAAGGCAAAGATAACAGCGACAGCAATTCGATTGTGATCGGAGCCAAGGCTGTTGGTGAAGGTGCAAACACGATTGTCATCGGCAACATGGCCACCACCAAAACACATCTCTACGGCGAGTTGGTGGCGAGTTCTGCCACCATCGGTGGCTACCCGGTCCTCGCAACCCAATCCGGGACCAATTCGTCGCTCACAAATCTCGCCATGTTGGCGATAGGCAACTCCGCGAAAGCCACTCAGGAAAACGCCATTGCCATCGGCCGTTGTTCCCAGGCAAGCATGCCCTTTGCGCTCGCCTTGGGCGATACCACCTATGCCGTCGGCAGTCACTCGACAGCCATGCAGCAGGGGTTTGCCTCAGGAGAATACTCATTTGCGGCCAATCAGGGAGATGCCGAGGGCAAATTCTCTCTAGCCATGACATACGGAAAAGCCTTCGGCTATGCTTCAGTCGCTATCGGGGGATTCGATGGCGACTGGGAACACTCCAATTATGCGATAGGTGCCGGTTCAGTGGCCTTGGGCGGCCGAATGAATATGGCTACAGGCCCGGATTCATACGCACTTGGAAATATGCTGACCTCAGCGAGCGCCTATTCCTTTTGTGTGGGCTCACAAAATCTCTCCGCCAGCTATGCTATAACTCCCGTTGGAGATGTTGGATGGATCGAGCAATCCGCCTTGCTTGAAGTCGGTAATGGCAATCCCGACGCCACAAATTTCGAAAGTTCCAACGCCATCACAACCCTCAAAAATGGTCAAACAACCCTGACTAACAAGGCATGGAAAGCCAATATCACGGCTCCCTTGGCTGACCCAATTCCGACGACCGACAGCGGTGGCAACGCCTTGGTCGTGGAGGGACACACCGTCCTCAAAGGCAAAGTCGTTATTGAGCAAGCACAAGGCGATATCTCCATGGGAATCTATGGAGGTAACTGAGACGAATCTAGCAACTGAAATATAATAATTCTACCAACCAACCACTACCATGTTTGGAAGACACACGCACCGATGTTTCCGGCCTGTCCGGCTAGTGATGACGCTATTTGCTATCAGCCTGCCGATTTCAGCAGCTCCGCCGACGTGGTGGTCGCAGCCCGACGCGACCAACCATGCGGTGATTGATCCCACTGCGGCCGATCCCAATCCCCGCGGGCCAGCTAACATCGGTCAGGCAAAGTTTATGGCCAAGCGGGCCCTGGATGCCCTCAATACCGTGGATCGGTCTCTTGCAACCCAAGTTCGTGACAAGTTGACCCGCAACCAACCCAAGATGCTATTCCCAGACGAGTTGCTGGCTGCCATTGTAGATTTTGAGATTCCGGGCGAGCCCATTCCAGCCGATTGGCTCGAACGTCAGCACACCGCTCTTCTCACCGGCCAGCTCAAGGCCTTGGCCGCTCCGTTCTATGATGTTCTGCATTTGGCGGCCCCTCTCTGGCTGGACAATGAGTCGTCCATAGTGTCCCAACGAGGCCAACTCCAGCTCAATGCCACCAAAGACCGCGCTAACCCCTCCAATTACTACCCGTGGTCAGCGGATTCCAGCAACACTCATAACCAGACGATTGCCACCATCGGCCAGCTCAAGGCGGTGTTCTCATTGCGTCTAGAATCCCTCAATGCCATCCTTGATTCCGATCATGACGGACTCACCAATGCCGAGGAGGCCATCCACCACACGGATTCCCTCAACCCCGACACCGATGGAGATGGTATGCCTGATGCTTGGGAAATTAAATGGGGCCTAGACCCGCTCAATCCAGCAGACGCCGCTACAGATCCTGATGGCGACTCCCTAACTAATTTGGACGAATATTTGGCCGGGACGACTCCCACCGGTGTCTATCGCATAGAGGTCTTGCCGATGGGGGCCAATGCCTTCTTCCACTCTGCTGCTGACGATGGCTCGGTCACCATGCAATCAACCTCACTTTGGAACCCTGCTGAAACTCTCGAGTTGATCTCCCCAGCTGACGCCGCTGGCAAACGCGCAATCATGCCCGTCTCTCCTCCAGATTGGAATTCGCTGGAATCCATTGCCGCTGACCTTGTCGCCAATGGTCGCCTTGGCGAGGGGGACAATCTGATTCCTAGCGAACTCAGATCCACCGACGGAATGTACCGCGCTTACCAAACCCGTGCCAGCCTGCTGATTCTCCGGCAACCAGGATGTCTCGTCGATTGCCTTCCAATTGAGATTCCCTGGAAAATTATCAACAACCACGGCCAAGTCGTCGCCATTACCGAGCGCATTGTTGCGGCCACCGCTAACGTGCCGGCGCATTCGGAGACCGACCTCCAAATTGCCGATGGATTCTACACCAGCACCGTCCCGATGCCGTCTGTCTGGTTTCCGGCAGCGCAGCTACCAACGATTTTTGCGTTCTCGGACAGCGGAGATGTCCTCGTGCGTCGTCCGCTGGCTACACTTGATGGCTATATCACCCTTGAAACCTATCTCCTCAAGGCCTACCAAAATTCGTTCGTCCTCGTCCGACACCCCTCCTTGAGTGGCTATACGATCCTTGCCATCTCGCCTAACAATAACCGCATGCTCGGCGTCGATCCTAAGCCGTTCCAACTTGCCCCGGACGGCACTCCGATCGCGCTCGGAGCCCTCCAAATCGTCACCGGCTCCCAGACCCAAGCCGTTGCGCTCGCTACTCTCTATCCAAATCTGATGGTCCCGCGCCACATCTCCTCCGAAGGCCGCATCACCCTCACCACTACCAATCTCAAGCACCAAATGATCCTCCTCCAAGTCATACCTAACAATGATGCAGATCACAATGGTCTCATGGACGATTGGGAGATGGCCTTTGCCAAAGGACTTCTGTTATCCGGCAAGTCCCCTGCGGATTGGGGGTCCCATTATGCGGAATTGCTGGCCGGGCATCTCAATCCCGAAACCGACTACACCGGCGAGGGCATCACCGCCTCCCGGATCGGGGAGCTCTTCGGCAGTCCTCCATCACTTCAAGCTCCAGATGGCATGGCAATGAGTGGCCAATCCCGCCGCAACATCCTGATGTCGGGATACCATGAACCCGCGACCAAACTTCATCCCGAGGTCAATGAGGGAGTCTATTTCTACCAGAACGACGGGTATTACGGTGACGCATTCACCACGACAACTCTGGATCAACTCCAACCCCAATATCTGGCCACACACACTTCGACCAATTCGTGGGAAGCCAGCCAGATCTTTCTAGGATACTCAAGATTCATCATAGAAGAATATGCGAGTTCGCCCACCCATACCAATTATGACGGAGATTGCATCCAATCAAGAATCCAAAGGGTCTCAATGAAGCCGATTTCTATCGACCGCTCTCGTGAGTATCTAAAATTAACGACCCGGACGCCGTACACCGAAGAATTTACTTGGGTTCACGAAGTCGTGGATATCCAGCCTGAGGTTCTCACTATCCCCGCTGACAAACTCACGTCTGAGTGGGTCAAACTTATCCCTCCAGTGGTCGCAGGCTATCAATACAACGTCTCCCTCGAACCTGTGCAATTGGCCGTGGATGCCAACCGCGACGGAAAAATCACCTTCGATGCAGCCGACGCCACCAGTGAGAACAAGCCCTTTGTCTTCTGGGTCAACGACGACCATGACGTCAAGGACTACATTGATATGGATCTCATTAGCAATACACTTGGGCAGTTCGATGCCTGCGACGGTGTCCAGGACTTCAGGGATGGACTTATCACCTGCACCCGGGATCTGGAAGACTTCACACGTCTGCATTTCTCGGTCGCGTTCCTTGCCGAGCAAATCAAGGATGGATCCATCACGGTGGGCATGGAGTTTGTCCAGGCCACGGGCAATCCAACCATCAGCGTCTTTCTCGCCAATGAAAAGGATGGAGGCATGCAGTATTTGCTCGATAATACCGTGGCCGAGGCGCAGCTTGCTGACACCCAGTACAGCAAAACCCTGGGTGCCATTGGAAACACCTACAACTTCAGATTCCAAAGAAATTTCTGGAATGAATTGTCGTCATCAAACCCAAACACCTATCTCATCTTCGAGGGAGATCATGAAGGCAAGGGGAAATTACAGATTACTCTCTACAAAGACGAGCAAAAGATCGCTTCTCTCGGAAGCGTGTGGATCGAACTCAAGAACATCAAAAGGATGTACCAGCGCTGGAATGCAAAGGAGGTTGAATCACCAGGCATCCAGTGGAATGTATGGCCAAGCAAATCCGCGACCCAGGACACTGACAGCACGGATCCTCCTCCGCCCCAAACCGATGCCGAAAAGGATTTCGTGCTCTTTGTCCACGGTTGGAACATGGCCCCACTCCAAAAACGCGCCTTCGCCGAAACATCGTACAAACGGATGTGGCAACTCGGCTACAAGGGACGCTTCGGCGCCTTCTTCTGGCCTACGTTCTATGATTGTGTTCTCAGCACTGGACATTTCGATGGCAGCGAGCAACGCGCCTGGGAGTCGTCCGACGCCTTGCTCGATCTCCTCACGACTTTGAACAAATCCTATCCCGGCAGGGTCAATATGCTGGCCCATAGCATGGGAAATATCGTCGCCTCCGAGGCTCTCCACAAGGCAACCTCCGTCCTCGTCAAGAACTACGTGGCAAGCCAAGCCGCCCTTGCTGCTGATGTCTTCAAGCTCAACCCCGATATCACTGGCACATGGGCCACTGTTCTTGCAAAGACAATAGCAGGATACAACATCAGTTTGCCTGTCTTCACGGCACTCGTAACGCCAAATGTCTATTCCTACTACTACGATAAGGGGAGAACGGATATCCAATACAGAAAACAACAGTATCCCAAAATGGGTAAACCATACCTGTCAGGAATCGCGGGTGCCGCCAATTGGAGGAACTATCTCAATCCAAATGACTGGGCACTGGGTCTGTGGATCTGCGATCAATACAAAAAACCCAATACAAAAACTACATTTCAGAATACATACGAATATCATGGAATACTGTTGGACGATACATGGGGATTCAAACGCAAGAGCGCTGGTGTCTTCGGCGATTACAATTACCTGTATTTGCCTGAGGACAGATATGAGATATTCAGCTACTGCGCCCAGGCCAGAAGCAACCCAACAGGTAGGCAAACCAACGTCGGCGGACCATTTGTATCTCAAAAGAACTTCTCAGACTACGGTGACAAACACCCTGGCCACTCGGCGCAGTTCTTAGAAGCTGTTTGCGAACGATGGAAATACTGGAGCAAGTTGATGCTTGATTGTACGCTTGATCACATTAAAGATCTTAAAACAGCAGATGACTAATGAAAATACATCGACCAATTATCGCAGCTATCTTGATTGTAGTATTTGGAATCATCACTACTGTTACGATTGCCCTACGTCAGAATGTTGGAACTGAAAATGCTAGTCATTTACTTGAGGTCGGATCTCCTCTATCGGCAGATCACAAGTCTTTGCTACAGCAGGTTAATCAATCACCAGAAGATATTTCCTGGGCTGAGCACAACGTGATCGCCGCGCGGTTCGACACTCATGTTCGATTTTGGGGGAAAGTTGTTGATCAGGACGGAGCGCCGGTTGAAGGAGTGGAAATCGTAGCTTCCGTAACCACCCTGAGGATGATCAAAACCGAGCACGGATACCGGGAGTACGAGATATTGAAGGCGACGACCGATTCGGGCGGAGCTTTTATACTTAATGGGCCCGATGGGATGTTTCTAGACATCGAAGCTATGGGCAAGCCTGGCTACGTGCTTCCATCAGCGTATCAGTTTGGGATGAGTTGTAAAGTCGGCGCGAAATTTCGATTTCAGTACAGTTCCGTGGGAAGCATGGAAAACGTGTACACCCCAAATGCTGATCGACCCGAGATCTTTCATATGTGGAAACTGAATATGCCTGAACCTTTGGTTATACGTGGCGATGGCTCCGGTCTCAGCGGTCCAGAACTCATGCTCGGCTCGCCACCGGAGAGACTCGGTTCCATCAGCATGGTGGTAATTTCCGTTGGAACATCTCAGGCACCTCAGTGGGAAGTGACAGTTTCGGCAAATTCGCCCGATGGAGGAATCGTCATGGCGGAACCAAGCGATATCTTTATGTTTGAGGCTCCCAAATCGGGCTATACGCAGTCAATCAAATATAGGTACGGACCCGATGGAACCGATCAAGGGGCAGGAGACCCGGGTGCATCACTTCGATTTTTTTCCCGAACCCACAACGGTCGTTGGTATGTTGCAAGTCAATATGCATTCTTTTCGCCGGATCAAAACGGAACAGTACTAACTGAAATGCGAATTTGGCTGAATCCGAATGGCAGCCGCAATCTCGAACATGATGGTGGACATCCGTTGCCTCAGCCGAGCCTGAAGTAGTGTTATCTTCGTGGAATTATGTCAGCTTCAGTCCAGAAATCCTTTCTGAAATCCCGAGGTGCCTGGTATCTCGGGGCGGGGCTTCTGATGGCATTGCCAAGTCTCGCATATTTTCGAGGAATTCATCCGAATGCGCTTGGCGAGGGGGCGGCCACCACGGAGGCAAATCCTTGGGCTGAGCACAATGTGATAGCCGCACGTTTCGACACCCGGGTTCGATTTTGGGGAAAAGTTGTGGATCAGGACGGGAATCCCGTGGAGGCTGCGGAGATCACGGCCAGCGTCACTACCCTTCGGCTGGTCAAGGTGAAGGGTAGATACCAGGAGTACGCCTTGCTGACAGCGAGATCGGGAATCGACGGCAGATTTATGCTTGAAGGAGCGGAAGGGTTCTCTCTTACCATCGAACAACTCCATAAGGATGGCTATGTACTGCCTTCCTCCTATCAGGCAGGAACCCGCTGGCTGGGGACAAAATACGATTATCGGTACCTTTCAATAGACGGCCAAGGGAAGATTTTCACGCCAAGCATGTCTAAACCTGAGATATTTCACCTATGGAAGCTGAACAAACCAGAGCCTGTCGTAATTGGAGGCGATACTTCAGGCCTCAATGGCCCAAGGCTGAACTTGAACGCGCCGCCAGAGGTGTATCGAGACATAAGCATGATGGTTAAGGATGTTGGAAACGTTGAAGCTCCCCTGTGGGAGGTTACAATCACTGCCATCGAGCCCAGCGGAGGAGTCGTCAAGGCAGATCCGTCGGATATATTTATGTTTATGGCCCCCGAATCAGGCTACTCTGATTCAATCAAGTTCAGGTATGGGCCGGACGGATCTGACCAGGGTATGGGCGATCTAGGAATTCCGATTCGATTCTTTGTACGAAGCCATGGTGGCCGTTGGCATACCGCAGCAGAATATCTATTTTTTTCACCTGAACAGAGTGTCAGGATCAGATCGAAGATGCGGTATTGGCTCAATCCCAGCGGCAGCCGAAATCTCGAACATGATGCGGCCCATCCGCTGCCTGAACCGATCCTGAGGTAGTGATATCTTCCTCGAAAAATGTGAGCTGCAGTCCGAACATTTGCCTTGTAAAGGGATTCGTGGTCCCTAGCGAGAATGGGGAAGTGTGCATCAGGCCTTCCGTTGCGCCCTTGTGACTGGGGTCTTTTGTAAGGGCGGCGAAGGAGAGCCACAGCGGGTTCGAAACTGGCTACGGCATCCCTGTTCGAATTTTGGGCCTTACGTGGAGACTGGAACGTCGCCGCGAAAGCCGCGAAAGCCGCGAAAGCCGGAGAGATCCGGGAGCTCCGTTGCGGAATTTGTGTGAAATCGCGGGAGGAGCTGGTGCGGCTCACGGAGAATTTTCATTTTTGCTTGGCAGCGGTAGGAAGGGCGTGTACCTGTGGTTTGGAAGGATGACGCAATTGCCTGCTGGTCACGAAGAATGTGACAGGGCTGTTTGTCTGCCATCTGAAACAAGTCTAGCGAGTGTAGCAACCATGAAACTTACATCCATCGTCGTATTTATTGCGTCCGCTCTATTGGCCACCGGTGAAACGGAAAGGCCAAAGGCTGCAACGACGCCGGTTTCCGCCCCGCCGGTCCCGAAACTTGTCGTTGTACAGACGGCCAAAGGGAATCCTGCGGATGGCTGGAGAACGCTAAAGGGGCTGACGGGACTGAGGAGATACGAGATTACACCGGAACCCGTTGAACTGATAGCCACTGAGGTGGATGTTCACATTCTCAGGTTTAGCACTGATAGCGCCGGGGGGGATGCGGGCAAAGCCAAGGGCGGAATGATAGACTCAGACACTCTCCTCAAAGCCATCAAGGATGCGGGATTCCGGCCCGCTACGATCGTTGAAGTTCTTTCCGTCAGGAAAAAGCTCAAGGATGTCGATGTCTCAATCTATGGAAACGTGGCTGAGCTAGCGGGCAGAAATCATCGATTTCAGATAGAATTCATTCCTAAGCCCGGCCAGGATAGCAGTGAATTCAGCGGCGGACGGGTCGGTCTCTTTCCCGCCGATTGGAAGTGGGAACAGGCGGCCGCCACGGTCGCCGCCGTGAAGGAATAAGGGCAACGGCAGCCCGCCAGTTGGTATTCGCAGCAGCTCCAACCGGTATTTCTTGCGATTTCCTGGATTCCTTGAAAAGCCGGGGATGTTGCAGTGAGGTCAAGTTTTTGTCTTGGGTGTTCGGCGAGTTCAGCCGAGCCGCCTTGAAGTCTTGCACATTGGGTCTGAGGCGATGCCTACCTAGTCTGAGGCCGACTCGAAAACCTGCGGTGTACAAGCGGCAAAAGCCGTGCTTGAGTGCCGTCCCATCTGGACATGCAACACCTCGCCAACCTCCTACAGAACAATCGCGCTTGGGCGGCCTCTATCACCGCCCACGATCCGGGATTTTTCAAGAATCTCGCCAATCAACAGCGCCCCCAGTATTTGTGGATCGGTTGCTCGGACAGCCGGGTGCCGGCCAATCAAATCATCGGACTGGCCCCGGGTGAGGTGTTCGTGCACCGCAATGTGGCCAATGTCGTCGCAGAAACCGATTTCAACGTGCTTGCCGTGCTCCAGTATGCCGTGGATGTGTTGCAGGTCCGGCACATCATCCTGTGCGGGCATTACGGTTGTGGCGGTATCAATGCGGCCATGGAGAACTTCCGCCACGGCATGATCGACAACTGGCTATCAGGCATCCGCGCCCTGCGCCGTCAGCACCATGAGGAACTCGCCGCCCTGCCGATAGAGGCCGCAGCGGATCGGCTTTGCGAGCTCAACGTGCTGGCGCAGGCCAAGCACGTTGCCCACACCACTATTTTGGAGGATGCCTGGCAACGCGGCCAGCAACTCGCCATTCACAGTTGGATCTATCGTCTCGACAGCGGTATCATCCACCCTTTGGCAGAGCCAATCACCCAGCCGATCGCGCCGTGACCATGGCGCGGGTATCGCGATCCTAGCGCCTATGAGAAGCGGCAACTCGCGATTTTCAGCAACGGAGGTTCCCGAGCCTATCTAGCAGATGTGCATGTTTGGCCCGCAGGGTGAGGGCGTGTTGATACGAGTGGTCGGTTTTTGTGCAGGCGAGAGTATATGGGCGGCTGGTACGCAGTGTGGTTTGGTCGAGGTCGAGAAAATGGCGGCGGATGTATTCTTCGATTATTGCACGTTCATTCTCGGGCCGCACGAAGTTATGGGTTTTGGCGGATGGGTCGGCCATGAAGGCAACTAGCTCGTCAATGGGACTGGATTTGCTGGAGGCAAGGACTCGGAAATAGGGCGAGGGTTTCGTCATTTCGGGGCGTGGACAGGGGCGGATCCAGTCGGGATAGGGAGGCAGGGGGCGCTGGACTTCGGCGGCGAGATGATCTTTTGCAAATGTTAGAATCTCGGGGGCAAGGGATTTGGCGAGCTTGAGGTGTTTGGCTGTGGCTTTGTGCAGCAGCGCCGGACCGAGGATTTCACGAAGATAGGGCAGGGAGCCATCGGCCTGAAGAAACGCACGAACGGCTCGGCGATCCTTGGCATGTTCTATGAATTGAGAGGCGGCGAGGAGGATCTGGGCTTCCTCGCGGTCGCCGACGGGATCTGGGTCACGCTTCTCATTCCACGATTGGGTGAGGGGTTGTCTGGGAGAGAGGGTGGCGAGGCGCGCAGCGATGGTTTGCACCCGGGAGGCTGCATCTTTGCGCGTACTGAGGGCTGCTAGGATCTGAAACAGCGTGCGGCGATGGGCTTCCGGGCCTTCCTTGAGGAGGGTATTGCAGACGGCATCGAAGGGTGCGATGCCAAATGCTTGGTGAAGAACTGACCATAACGGGATATCGCAAATGAGAAAGGCAGACGCAGGCAGATTTTTGAGAAGGCGCTCCAACAGGTCGCAGGAGCCGGTTTTGGCCAGTGCGGTGACTAGCAAATGCAGCGGATCGGCGCTAAAGTCGTGACGTTCGACACGAGCACCGAGGTATGGCAAAGCCTCGGGATAGCGCGCGATAGCGGCCGTGGCAAGCCGGTGGAATGGCGAGCCGGCGCCGGTGTTTTTTGCCGCTGAGAGTTTCTCTAACATGACACCAGCTCTGCGGAGATCGTATTCGCAAAGGATGCGCTCGTGGTCATCGACCGCCCACAGCACGATGGCAGCGCTTCGATACCAGTAGTCCATGGTGCAGCCAGCGTTGCCAGTGTAGCCTTCGGACTCTTCTTGGTCCGGCTCCCCCTCACCAAATTTCTCTTTGCTGATGAGCACGTTCTTATCTATCAAATAGTTGCCAAGATCAACCTTGCGGTCACGCCTGTCGCGCCAATCGGAGAGGGTCAAATCCTCTTCGTAAATCTCGCCCATCGTCCCGCTTGCGGAAGCCTCCTTCTCATCGTCGTCATCATAGCGACTGTCGCGGTGGTAATCGAAGTCGTCGTCTTCGAGTTCGCCCGACTGGTGAAAGGTCGCAAGCGCAAGGTGGGCGGTGAAGCCGGCTTCCTCCGCAGCAGCTAGCAGCGCGTGGGCACGGGCCTGGTCATTGCCCTTGAGGTTGCGCAGTGAGAGGTTGGCCTCGGTGTAGCTGTGATCTAACAGAACTGCGCGCAATTCGCCCGCACTTGCCTTTTTTAGGCCGGCCAGAGAGGGCAGCAAAGTCCGGGCATGAGCGGTGAGCGAGAGATTGAGCAAGGCGGGATCGCCTTCATCCAATTGGAGGTTATAGACCACACAACAGCGGTAGCCGGAACGCACCGGTTCGACTTCATGCTCGCAGTCGGCGAAGAAGGCCGCATGCTGGAATTCATGGCGATGCATTTCGTTGCTGAAATCGACATCAATTTCCCGGCCGTCATGGCGGATGACGAGTCGGCCGCCCTCATGTTTCGAGGGCAGCGCGATGACTAGCGTGCCGAACATGGCATCGAGCTTCTCGCTATCCTTGTGCGCCTTGAAATGTCCGCCCTTGCCGTATAGCAATAACTTGTAAGGGTGGGCGGAGATTTTCCCGCGGATGCCGAGATTCTCGCTTATGACAGCTAGTGTTTGCTTCAGGAATTTCTTCCACTGCGGCGAATCAAACGTGATGCTCGAAGCATCGACTTGCCAGCATTTGCGGATATTTTCATCTAACACTGTTCGAGTGCCCTTGCCGTAGGGTGCCGCTTCCGCGATGGCGATGATCTCCTTTGCCTGGGACGCCTGCAGCGGGAAGGCAACCTCGCCGAGTCCCTTGACCTGAAGCCCGGGAAAGAAAAACGGTGCAGCACCGGTGGAATGGAAGCTTCCCGTCCCGGTGATTTGCGAGAAGGCGGATAGAAATAATGTGCTGGCGTTCATGGGCAGGCCAAACGATAAATCTTGGATCGGTACTTGCCAAGCGCCGTGTCGGCTTTGCCTCGCCTCTTTCACTTTTATCCCCTTTCTATCTGATTCCCAAGTAAGGAGAATTGGCTTAGGTTCCCCTTATGCCAACGCTCACGTTGACCAGCAAACGCCAACTAAAGCGGAGGCATTAGCCGCCCTGGCTTCAATGCTTTCGACGGGTGAGATTAGCGCCACCGGACAGGCAGGCAAAGTGCTGATGCAATCTGGTTTGACCACTGCCAAGCCAGCCTTTGTGGATCGCCTGATTCACGCCAGCTACATCGCCGCAGAATGCACCATGGCAACCTTCGAAAAATCCGCCCGATCATTGCCAAAGGTCACCGTGTTGTGATCCGCCCTGATACGGCACTTGCCAAGCGCCGTACAGGCATCTCCTCAGAACTCAGCGTTCGACCTCACTTTCGACAACGGATCGAACAAGTCGGATTCCCTAATTGTCGGCTGTGGGCGGAAGCGCAATGCCTCAAACAAATGTTACCGTGCGAGCAGCAATCGCCGGGTGGGCGGATAGAGTGAAGAGTAAGTCGCCGCATGACCCATCTGAAAAATAGTGAAAAACTTCAAATTTTAGACATTGATAATCAACGAGTTATAGCGACTTACTCAGGAGGACTGGCTCTCCATCAGCCGATGGGGTCAGTCCTCGCATGGTAACATTTGAGCTTACTCGATCTCGTGGTGCTTTTGAGGCCGAACATTGAGTTCTGCTCCTCGCCCCTGCGATCACGCGGGACTTTGGCGAGTCCCGCTCGCTTTTCGAAGCGCTGCCAGGTCTTCGTTAGATATGCAGCAGGGGTCGGCGGCAAGCCAGTGGCCGGGAGCAATTTGGCCTAGAGAGAGGTCGGTGCCGATGGTTTCGGCGTAGCGGGGGTGGCTCATGCGGTGGCCGAAGGCGCTGCCAAGCGGCGGATTGATGGGCGATGGCACATCGCCTTCAAGCAGGATCTTGGCACGCTTCACCTTGGGGTCGGCGGAGGGAATGGCAGAAAGCAACGCCTTGGTGTACGCGTGGCGGGGGTCGCGGTAGATCGTCTCGGCCGTGGCAAGTTCGACGAGTTTGCCCAGATACATCACTGCCACGCGGTCACTGACGTGCTTGACGACGGATAGATCGTGGGCGATGAAAAGATAGGACAAGCCGAAGTCACGCTGCAACTCGACTAGCAGATTAAGGATCTGTGATTGCACAGATACATCCAGCGCAGATACCGGTTCGTCACACACGATGAGCTTGGGCTTGAGGGCCAAGGCTCGAGCGATACCGATTCGCCGGCGCTGACCACCGGAGAACTCGAATGCATATCGCTCGCCCGCCGCTGCCGGAAGTCCCACCCTATCCAGCAATTCGTGGACCTGCTTGCGGCGGTTGGCGCGATCGCCCAAGCCGTGAATGATGAAAGGCTCCTCGATGATGGCCTGCACACTCATGCGAGGATCGAGCGACTCCGCCGGATCCTGGAAAATCATCTGGAAGTTACGCCGCAGTGGGCGAAGCGCGCGTTGGCTCAGCGTGGTGACGTCGTCCCCTTCCAAATGGATGCTGCCGGACGTGGGTTTGAGCAGGCGCACAATCGCCTTGCCGAGGGTGGATTTGCCGCAACCGGACTCGCCGACGAGCCCAAGTGTTTCACCGGCTTGGATATGCAAAGAAACCCCATCGACGGCCCTGACAAAACCGGCGTGCCGCGGAATGATGCCGCTTCGCACCGGGAAGTGGACACATAGGTCACGAACGTCCAGCATGGATTGCTGAACATCGGAAATGGAAGAAATGGGCTTCATGTGCGGTGATTCGTAGCGTTGGCGATGCGGGTCACGAGAATGAGTTGATCAAATGAGAGTCCTTGATCGGATTGATTTCTTCAGTAAAATCAGGGATTCCGGCAATTCCAATCATCGTTTCCATTTTCCTTCCATTCGATGTTCGATGTTCATTGTGTCGTGCATAGCGGGCAGATTTCCGCCCAGTGACCGGGGGCAACCTCAGCAAATCTCGGGCGCTCGTTAGATACACTGGAGCGGCGGCCCATGCGCTGGCAGAAGCGGCAGCCGTGGACGTGATCGGCAAGCGAGGCGACCATCCCGGGGATCGTCTGGAGAACCGCCTTGGAAGGGGTTTCCAAGGTCGGGATGGATTGCAACAAGCCGCGAGTATATGCATGCAACGGATGATCGAACAAGTCCGCGGCGCTGGCTCGCTCGACGACCCGGCCGGCATACATGACGACCACCTCGTCGCAAGCCTCGGCGATGACACCCAGATCGTGAGTGATGAGAATGATCGACATGCCGATCTCATCCTGCAGTTGTTTCATCAGATCTAGAATCTGCGCCTGGACTGTCACGTCGAGGGCAGTGGTCGGTTCGTCTGCTATCACCAACGATGGTTTACAAGCCAAAGCGAGGGCAATGACGATGCGCTGACGCATGCCACCGGAGAGTTGGTGCGGATAATCCATCATGCGTTTCTCCGGATCCGGGATGCGCACACGTTGCAACATCTCAGTGGCTGCATCCCACGCGTCGCGCCTCGAACACTTCTTATGTATGCGAAATACCTCAGCCACCTGCCGCCCGATCCGATGCACCGGATTGAGCGCCGTCATCGGTTCCTGGAAAATCACCCCTATATCTCCGCCTCGAACTTTCTGCATCTCCGCATCACTTGCCCGCACCAGATCAAGCCCTTTGAAACGAACCTGTCCACCCAAGATGCGCCCGGCGGGCTGTGGCAACAAACGAATAATCGACATGGCCGTCACACTCTTGCCGCAACCGGACTCACCCACGATGCCCACGGTCTTGCCCCGCGGCACCGAAAAGGATACTTGATCAACCGCCCGCAGCATGCCGCGCTCGGTTTCAAACGAGGTGATAAGTTTGTCCACCTCCAGAATGATATCAGCGGACGAACTCATGGCTTGCTAGTTGGTGCTGGTTGGACCGGAGCGCCAGGCGCTTGTACCCGATAGGCATCAACCACCCGGTTGCACTCGCCTAACGATTTTCCGCTGAGACGGGCGGCCTGGGTCTCTTTCTTGACGTCTTCATCGATCCACAGCACAAACACCTCATGCGGGTCGAGCACCACCGGCGGACTGAAGTGGGTGGTTGCGCAATCCGGCCAGCGTACCCAGCGCCAAGAGCCGAGCCGGATGAAATCCACGGTGTATCCCGGGGCAAAGAATCCTTCGTCGTGAATGATATGTTGGAGTTTCCACGAGGCGTCGCGTACTTCCTCCACGTTGCGGCCGGTGCGCACAATCTCACACAGCCGGTCGGTGTCTGGTCTCCCCCACACGAACAAATTGTTCGTCTGCGGCTTGGGGTTGTTCTTGGCATCCAGCGCGTTCGCCGAGTGCAGGAACTGATAGAAATCAGGCACCGGCGGGGTGATAACCCAGCTGCCAAACGACATTTCGTATTGCTTCAGCATCGTCTTTTTATAGTCAACTGTGATTTCCGCGCCATCGAGCCGCAGGTCCAAGCCGCAGGCCTTGGCGTCCTCGCGCAGGATCGCAAACATGCGGTCATACATCTGCATCGCGGTCGGATAGGAAATCGCAGTCGTCAGCCGCGTGCCGTCGGGCTTGCACAAAATCCCGTCGCTGCCCTCATGGGTATAGCCGGCTTGGTGAAAGGCGGCACGCGCCGCCTCGATCGAGTACGGGCGGGCTTTGATCGAGGGGTCGCTATAGATGGCATAACCTTCGTTAAAAGCATTGAGTCGCTGGTAGTCGCCACGGAACAACACGTTGATCACCTTCTGCCAATTGAGCGAGAACTGAATGCCAATGCGAACATTGCGGTCATCCAACGGCGGCTTGCGCACGTTCATGTACAGGCCGCGAGGTGGGTTTGGGTACCGGTTATAGAACGTGCTGCGCTCAATCCAGCCCTTATAGATCGGCTCCATCTCGCTTTTTTCATACCATACTTCGGGATGGTTCATATAAAATGTGTCCAACTCACCGGCACGGAACAACTCGAAGGCTTTGGACTCATCGCGAACGACGGTATGCACGAGTTTGTCGGGATTGAAACGATAGCGATAGTACTTCAAATCCTTGGCCCACCAGTTCTTGACGCGGGTCTCGGTGATGGACACACCTTTCACAATATCCTTGGCCAGCACCTCGTAAGCACCGGTACTCGGCGGAAAGCGCCATTGGTAGCGCTCGTTATAATCCGGCCCGTAGTCCGCGTAAAAATGCGGTGGCGACGGCTCCAGATTGCCAGCCAACATTGGCGCGTTGATCTTAGTTTCCGGCAGAGATACCGAAAGCGTGCGATCATCATACATCGCGATCTGGGCGATTTCCTCCCGATAAAATTGCTTGTGATAAGGGTTGAAGATATTGTCCGAGACGCGCAGATAGACGGCCACTAGGAAGTCCCGGGCATTGATCGCCACACCGTCGGAATAGGTGGCCTTGGGATTGATGTGAAAGTAGGTGGTGCGGCCATCAGCCGAAAGCGCCCATTCGTTGGCCAGTCCGGGAATCAACTCCATGGTCTCCGGGTGGATGTTGACCAAAGGAATGTCAATGTAATCATAGATTTCGGCGCGGAATTCGTTGTTAGAGTCATTGCCAAATGAACTGATGGTTGAGGGAAACGTCTGAATGAACCGGCGCAGCGTGCCACCCTTCTTCGCCCGGGGATCGCCTATCTCCGGTTGCTCCATGCCGTCTTTCCACACCAAGTCCGCTGGCACATCGGCAGGCGTGCCAACTTTGAGATAATCCCCCAAACTCAGCCGGAAATCCCATTTTGACAAATCGCGGCTGACGGCTGTCGCCCTCGATTCCAGCGCCACCCTTGCCTCGCCATCAGCTGTGGCGAGCTTCGCTTGCAGTGCCGCAGCTTCTTCCTTGGAGGTTGCCTGTTGCTTGAGGAGCCAGTCATGAATGTAGCGGTTGTAGGTGGGGACAAACGCATCAAATTCCAGCTTGCGGCCGCTCGCCTTCGCCTCGTGGCGGCAGCCAACAGCTGTTAGCGCCAGCATGCCTGCCAGGATCACTCCAAAAAATTCCATCAATCGGCGCATCATCGGTAGTAGGTGAATTTCTTAGGATCGACTGCCTCGCGAATTGCCTCGCCGACAAATGTGATGAGGACAAGCATACCGACGAGCACGATGAAAGTGGAGGTGACCAGCCACGGAGCCGAGAGATTGGCGAGGCCGTCATTGAGCAGGCGCCCCCAAGTGGCGGTGTCCGGCGGCAGTCCGAAGCCGAGGTAATCCAGCGACGTCAGTGAGAATATCAGGCCGGACAAGGTGAAAGGCACCAGCGTAACGAGAATGGCTACGGTGTTAGGCAACAGATGCAGGAATAAGATACGCGGCGTGCCGGCACCCAGCACCCGCGCGGCTGCTATGTAATCGCGTTCGCGGTCGCGGTAAGCGGCGGTTCGCATCAGAAACGTCATGCCCATCCAACCGAAGGCGATCAGGATTGTTAGAATCACTGGCAGGCCCTTGTAGCGATCCGGGACCATTCTTGAAAAGATAATCACGACGAACAAGAAAGGCATGTTGGAAAACACCTCGATGAGGCGCTGCACGATGAGATCGAACCATCCGGCGTAAAATCCCATCAGCATTCCCACTGAGATGCCGATCAGATAGATGATTGGCAGATAGATCAACGCCGCCTTGAAGTTCACTTGCATTCCACCGTACAGATAGGCGAGCACGTCGTATCCCTGGGAGGTGGTGCCCAGCCAGTGGCCATCATCGGGCAGCGGCGGTGCCGGGTGGTATTTAACCGCGCGCAACGCGCTGCTCGGCAACGCCAAAAACTGCGATTTTTCGCCGGTTCCATTGTAACGATCGCCCACCAGTGTGCCATACTTGTAATCGCCGCTGTAAACTGCCGTGCCATCCGGGTCGTAACCATCTACCGGGCCGGAACGCACGCCATTGCGCATCGAATAGCGGAGATAGATGAGTGATTTTTCGATATTATGATAGGTTGCGGCCATGCCGGAAAACGGCTGGGAAGCGCCGGATTCATAGTAAAGCCCGTCGCGCTGCATCAGGGATCTTGAGCACGCCGGCAGAGTGTCGCCAGTCGGGTCGTAGGGGATTGGCGGCATGATTACCCACCCGCCGCCACTCGCTTCAAGCCGCCGCTTAAGCTCCCGAAAGTCCGCCGGTGCCTCAGCCAATTCCCCGCCCATCCCATACTCGGCATTTTTCACCGTACCCGGTCGGAACGCCGGAAAACTCCACTTGCCTTCATACTTCACCGCCAACGCACGCTTGCCAACCACCACTTGATCCAACGCTGCAAGGCCGCCAAGCACCAGCAGGATGATGAGCGAAAAATACCCGCGCTTGATCGCCTTGAAGCGGCGGATGCGCTGCTCGGTGACCGGATTGCGAGGTCCTGCCGTCCAGGCTCGCATCACCAGTAACAAGCCGCAGACAAGCAGCATTGCGGTACACAGCCAACCGAACCACGGAAGTATCCGCTCGTCGGATAGATGATAATGTAGCCATGGCACATCGCGGCTCGTCTCAAAGAACCAGCGTGCGGTGGGAAAGGCCAGACCGCGGATCTCCCCGGTGGCGGCAAGCGCTCCGAGCGCCGTTAGAAAAATGCCGAGCGTTCGCATGGTTATTCAAATTTGATGCGCGGATCCACCATTGCCACGATAACGTCGGATGCCACATGACCTAACAGCATGAGTCCGGCCTCAATCACCAAGGTGCCCATGATGACTGGTACGTCGCGTGCGATCATCGCTTGGTATTGCAACAGGCCGAAGCCCTGGATATCAAACACAGTTTCCACCAGCAGCGAACCGCCGATGAAAATTTCCAACAAGCTACCGAGGCTAGTTGCCACTGGGATCATCGAGTTGCGGAATGCATGGCCGAATACCGCCCGCTTGAAGCTAACCCCCTTGGCAACCGCTGTGCGCACATAGTCGGCCGCCAGATTGTCCATCAGGTTGTTTTTGGTCAACATCGTGAGCATGGCGAACGAGCCGATGCCATAACATGTGAGTGGCAGCACCGTGTGATGCGCCAAATCCTTGATCTTGGCCCAGGTATCGAGTTGGTCAAAATCCGGGCTGGTCAAGCCAAACAGAGGAAACCAGTGGGTTCGCGCGCCGAGATAGACCAACAGGATGGCACCGAGAGCAAACCCCGGGATGGAATACCCAAAGAAGATGAGCACCGAGCTGGCGGTGTCGATGAAGGTACGGTGTTTCAAGGCTTTAAGAACACCTAACGGCAAACACACCGCGTAGGTGAGAATTGCGGTAAGCAAGCCGAAATACACTGCGATGGGCATGCGTGCCAGGATCATGCGGTCCACCGGTTCGTTATAGGAAGTGGAGCGGCCCAGATTGCCTTGCAAGAGGCCGGTGAAGCGTGTTTGATAGATCACGGCGCGAGGGGCATACGTCGGCGCCTCGTCGCTGGAGGAATTGCGGTCGCGATATCTTTTCTGGCGGACATGTTCGGACTCGTAACGCACTTTCCAAGCTTCGCTGGCGAGAGGCTTGCCAGACGCCGCAAAGACTGCCGAGGCGATCCCCTCGCCTCGGCGCAGCACATGGACCATTCGTCCGTCTCCGCGCAGCACGACGATGGCGGTATTCTCGGGATCGATGCCGCCACCGATGGATTCATCGTCGAGCCCGCCGAATTCTCCCTTTGAGATATTGGTTTCCTTGGGTAGAAGGCCGAGCCACTGCGCATAGCCTGTTAGTATATCCTTGTCGAGGCCGAACTGTTCTTCCACCTCCTCGAGTTGCTCCTCGCTCATGCCGCCCTGGGCCTGTGCCGAAGACGAGCGCTTGCCCCCCTGATCGGCACCGCGAGCCGCCTGCTGCAGCATCTTTTCGCCTGCCCCGCCCGGCACAAACCGGGTGATGGCAAACACCAGCAATGTGATGCCAAACAAGGTTGGCGGAATCAGCAGCAGGCGCCTCAAAAAATAACTTTTCACGCGTGCGTCAGAATGCTGTTGGGGCAAACACTAGGCCGCTTCGCGACGGTGTGTAAATGTTCATGACGCCGTCGCCGGAGACCGGATAGGTGACCGCCGGATCGATCCGGCCGTGGCCGCCAAAGGCAGCCGCATCGGTATCAAGGATAATTTGCCGGGTAGCCGGGCCTGCAACTTGCAGCGGGTGGCCGAACACCGAGTGACTCACCGAGAAGTTAAGCACAAATATCAGGTTGGCACGTTCCGCGCAGAGGATTTTGCGCTCGTGGTCGATGGCTAACAATTTGGCAGGCGCAGAGGCCAGAAGCTTGTGCTCACGGGCCATGGTCAATAGTGCTTGGTCGAAGTCGCCGAGCCACTGATACTTGAGGTCGGGGTTATCGACGAGCGACCACTGGCGCCGACAATAGTGATAGGACCAATGATTGCCTTCACGAGGGAAATCGAGCCATTCGGGATGGCCGAATTCATTGCCCATAAAATTGAGCCAGGCCTCGCCGCCGAGGGCCAGCGTAGTCAGACGGATGAGTTTGTGCAGGGCGAGCCCCCGTTCGATGACCGGGTTAGCATCGTCCTTGGCCATGTGTTCATACATTTCCTTGTCCATCAGCCAGAACGCGAGTGTTTTGTCGCCGACTAGTGCCTGGTCGTGGCTTTCGGCATAGGCGATGGTGGCCTCGGCATGGCGGCGGTTGGTGAGCACGCCCCAGAGTTCGTCGAGGTTCCAATCCTCGTCGCGGCTGTGTTTGAGCAATTTGATCCAGTAGTCCGGAATGCCCATCGCTAGACGATGAGTAAACCCCAAACCGCCCTCGGCATGCGGCCGACACAGCCCCGGCATGCCGGACATGTCTTCGGCGATGGCCAACGCACCGGGTTTGAAGGAGGCGACCAACTTGGACGCAAGTTGCAGATAGAGAATAGCATCCTCGTCGGCATCCGCGCCGAAGTAGTCGTCATAAGTGCCGAACGCTTTGGTGCCGTGGGAATGATATAGCATCGAGGTCACCCCATCGAAGCGGAAGCCGTCGAAGCGAAACTCCTCAAGCCAGTAGCGCAGGTTGGATAGAAGGAACTGGCGAACTTCCGGCCTGCCATAGTCAAAGCACTTGGAATCCCAGCCCGGGTGATCACCTCGTGAGCCCGCATGAAAATACTGGTTGCCCGAGCCATCAAAATCATTGAGCCCTTCAGCCATGTTTTTCACCGCGTGGGAGTGCACAACATCTAGCAAAACCGCCAATCCGAGGCCATGGGCGCTATCCACCAAATACTTCAGATCCTCTGGCGTGCCGAAGCGCGAGCAGGGAGCGAAGAACGACGACACATGGTAGCCGAAGGATCCGTAGTACGGATGTTCCTGTACGGCCATCAGTTGCACTGTGTTGTAGCCGGCACAGGCGATGCGCGGCAAGATCGACTCGGCAAACTCGCGGTAGTTATGCACTCGCGGTTGCTCGCCGGCCATGCCGACGTGGGCCTCATAGATCAAAGGGCTGGCGACGGTGGACGGATCGAACGTATGCTGCCATTTATAGGGTTGCGGCGGCTGCCAGACTTGGCCGGCGAAGTCGTGGCTGTAGGGGTCCTGCACGGCGCGGCGAATGCAGGCCGGGATGCGGTCGCGGCGCGACCCGTCGGCACCCACCACGTGGAGTTTCACCTGCTGGCCGTGGCTGAGGCTGGCTGCGGGCAGGTGAAGTTGCCAAATCCCGTGTTCCGTCGCGCTGAGCGGGTGGCGGTCACGGTCCCAATGATTGAAATCCCCGATGAGCGACACCCCCCGTGCCGCCGGTGCCCACTCGCGAATCGTCCACTGACCCGCCATCGAATTGAGGTGGATCCCCATGAATTTATGGCCGTTGGCATACGCGGCCAGCGCGTTGGCTCCGGGTCCAATCGCAGCCAGTGCCTCGTTGAACCGCTCCATGCGCCGAGTGATGGCTCCCTGATGGGGGGTCAGCCACGGGTCGTCGCGCACGAGAATGGGTGGGTCCGAAGTCACGCCGGAGCTTGGCCGCAACGCGGCCCGTGGAAAAGCAAAATCCGTTCGCCTCCCCGGGATTGCCGTGCGGCCGGTAAAATTTCATAGTCCCTCCGCTATTTTCGATTCCGATAAATTTGGGTTGGACAAAGAGGCCGTCACACGATAATCACCCGCCTCGCGTGCGCAGTTTGGCTGCAGCATCAGGACTCGGCAGAGTAGCTCAGTGGTAGAGCAGAGGACTCATAAGCCTTTGGTCGGCGGTTCAAATCCGCCCTCTGCTACCCGCTTAGTATGAATGGAGGCAATTTCTAATCGACTTAGTCGGTTCCAAGGTGCGGACATTTTTTCCTGTACTCGCCCTCACAGCCGCAATAGAATCAGCTTCAATGAAGCACTTGCTCGCGATGGCTCTTGCATGGATGACTTCCCGGGCGGAGGCAACGACCCCGATCCTCGTGGTGCATTCCTATTCGCAGCACTACTCATGGACGCAAAGCCAGGACGAGGGATTCATGGAAACCCTTGCGAAAGATCCCGGGCTGGACGTCTCTGCCACCACCGAGTATCTCGATACCAAGCGGCGGCCCTACGACGAAGCCTATGCAATAGAATACGCCCGCTTCTTGGACATGAAATTCGCGGGGTATCGACCCGCAGCGATCTATGCGAGCGATGATGATGCGTTTTTATTTGCCCGCGATCAACTTTCCGGCATTTTTCCGAAAACACCGATTTTCTTTTCTGGGGTAAACAATTACGGGGTGCTCCCAACTCTAGGTGCCTCACTTGCCACCGGGGTCTTCGAACTGAAAGAAGTCGTGCCAAATATCAACTTGCTGCAGGCGTTCGACAAAAGCGCCAACGACCTCATCTTTCTGGGCGATGGCAGCAGCACCTACGAGGCAATTGAAAAGGAAGCGAGGAAGGCGCTAGGTTCCAGCTCAATTCGAGCGACCTTTATCGCCGAGAAAGACCTGGATCGTGCCCTGGCACGGGTCCGCAATCTGCCGGGCAAGTATGTGATTCTAACCACCGTTGGCGGCATGACCGATGAGAACGGGCAAGTGCTTTCTCTGCGGGAAATTGTGAAACGCACCGTCGGCACTGGCCGCGTTATTGTCAGCATGGAGGATTCCTATGTCATGGAAGGGGCCTTGGGCGGATGGGTGACGAGCGGACGCGAACATGGCAGGGCTGCGGCTAGGCTGATGCTTGCTTACCTGCACGGCACGCCGCTCGCTTCGTTGCCCCCCGTGCTCAAGAGCCCGAATGCCTTCATTTTTGATGATCGGGTGCTTGAGAGTAGCGGCATCGTCCTACCTTCAAGTATCAGCAACCAGGCAGTTTTTTTGCATCAGCGGCAGGGGTTTTATGAAAGGAACCGCACCTTGATTCTCACCAGCGAGGCAGGTTTGGCATTGCTGCTCACTCTCGTCATCACAGGATCGCTTCTCGTCGTGTCGCGAAAAAACCGGGCTTTGGTGGTCTCGCGCAACCGGATGGAGAAAACGAATGAGGATCTAAGGGCGGCCATCACAGAACAAAAGCGTGCGGAGGAAGAGGTCCTGAGGATCAACCGTCAACTTGCACAGGCCACCGTAAAGGCGGAAAGGGCGACTGCAATCAAAAGCGAATTTTTGGCAAACATGAGTCATGAAATTCGCACGCCCATGAATGGCGTGATCGGCATGACTTCCCTCCTTCTTGATTCTCCATTGAGCAGTGATCAGCGCAGGTTCGCCGAAGCCATCCACTCGAGCGGCGAAGCTCTCTTGAGCCTCATTAATGATATCCTCGACTTCTCCAAAATCGAAGCCAGCAAACTTGACTTGGAGATTGTCGATTTCGACATCGCGGCCCTGCTTGCCAATTTCTCCAACGCTTTCGCCCTGCAAGCCAAAAGCAAGGGACTCACGTTCACTTGCACCATCGATCCTGACGTACCCCACGGCCTCAGCGGCGACCCCAAACGGCTCCGTCAAGTGCTCACCAACTTGGTTGGCAATGCCATGAAATTTACTCTGCACGGCGAGGTAACTGTGCGGGTGAGTCTGTTATCGGCCACAGCTGTTGCCAGCCTGCTGCGCTTCGCAGTGCGTGATACGGGAATTGGCATCCCCGCCGATAAGCAGGCCCTTATCTTTCAGCAGTTCACACAAGCGGACGCGTCAACCTCTCGCCGTTTCGGCGGCAGCGGTCTCGGCTTGGCCATCTCGAAAAGGCTTGTCGAACTCATGGACGGCGAAATCGGCGTGTCAAGCGTTGCCGGGCAGGGATCGGAATTCTGGTTTACCACGTGTTTTGCCAACTGCTTGCGCGGCACACCCATGTCTGCGTCCCCTGTGCCTCCCTCGCCGCTTACCCACAAGCCACACTGGCAGGGACTTCGCGTCTTGGTGGCAGAAGACACCCCGATTAATCAAAAAGTAGCCATCGGATTATTGAAAAAACTGACGCTGCAGGTGGACGTGGTTTCCAATGGTTCGGAAGCCATCTGTGCCCTCAGCACCACGCCTTACGACCTAGTTCTGATGGATGTGCAGATGCCAGAGATGGACGGGCTCGAAGCCACACGCATGATCCGCAGCGAACATTCCACCGTCATCAATCCAAGGATTCCCATCATTGCCATGACAGCCAACGCCATGCAGGCGGACCAACAAATATGCCTTGATGCTGGCATGGACGACTATATTTCAAAACCCGTGTCTCTCAGCTCATTGCCAGCCATGTTGGAGAAATGGCTGCCCAAAGAACCCGTGTGACCGAACCCTGGTTGTGGTGGATGGCAAGCTCACCGCGACGACCAAAGCCGCAGCACCTTTCTCATCGAGGTGGCCGACACCGTGAAAGACCCACCCTAGCCACGGCGTAGATTCGCGGTTTCCTGAGCCATCCTTTGCCCTATTCCGCATGAAAACACCAGCCCGAGGGCTTTCTAAACGCCGCTCCACTTTCCTCGCCTTCGCATGGCTGCTACTGCCGATGCTGGGGCACGCCCAGAATTGGCCACAATGGCGCGGGCCATTATCTAACGGATCAAGTGACGCTAAGGGCCTGCCGGATTCGTGTGATCCGGCCAAGGCGAAGTGGGTGGCCACGATGCCCGGGGCGAGTTATGCCACCCCGATTGTGTGGGACGGGCGGGTATTTGTGACATCGACGGATCCCGCGAGCAAGGGGCTGCTGGGCTTGTGCGTGAATGCCAGCGACGGCAAGGTGGTATGGCAAAAGCGCTTGGGCGACGAAATCAAGGCCCCTCAAAATAACGGGGCCACCCCTTCGGCCGTCACGGATGGCAAACTGGTTTGTTTTTTATTTGGCAGCGGGGATTTGGCAGCGCTGGACATGGCTGGCAACCCGCTGTGGAGCCGCAACTTGGTCAAGGATTATGGCAACTTGTGCACTAAATTTGGTTATAGCTCGAGCCCGTTGCTGTGGCAGGGCAAACTCTTTATTCAAATCATGCGCCGGACCAAGCCCTACACCGGCCCCGCCGGCGGCACGGAGCCGCTGGCTCCACTGGTTCTAGCACTCGATCCCCTAACCGGAAAAATCCTCTGGCAACATGTCCGCCCGACTTCTGCCATCGACGAATCCTGTGAATCTTATTCCTCCCCGGTGCCTTTCGACCATCCAAACCGCAAGGAATTGCTGATCCAGGGCGGGGATTGCATCAGCGGCCACGATCCGGCCACAGGCGATGAGTATTGGAGGTTGGACTATAATCCGAAGCGCGAGACCATGTGGCGCCTCATCCCTTCTCCCATCACCGTGGGTGACGTGATCGTAGCCAACAGACCCCGCGGCGGACCACTTTTGGCCCTCAAAGCGGGCGGCAAGGGCGAGTTAAAGACCGACGATCTGGCTTGGACCTACGACGAGCGTACCAGCGACTCCGGGACGGCGCTGGTCTATCAGGGGTTGATCTATGTGTTGCAAAGCGACAAGAACGATCCGTGGGCGAGCGGCAGCAAGAGCAGCAGTGGAATATTTTTGTTAGTCATGGATCCTCTAACTGGCAAGGAAATCAGCCGTTGCCAACTCGCCAAGGGCGGTGCTTGGCGCAGTTCGCCGACCGGTGCGGATGGCAAAATCTATGTGATGAGCGAAGACAGCGAGGTGGTGGTGGTGGCGGCCGGCCCCAACGGCAAAATCCTTTCGCGTGCCGACTTTGGCGATGGACCGGCCTGTGCTTCGGTCAGCGCGGCTGATGGGTGTTTGTTCGTTCGAACAGCTACCAAGCTCACCTGTATCGCGAAGTGAGTTTAGGTCACGGTTCGCCAATTGACGGCTCCGTCACGCTCACCGCAGTGGCTTTCACGCTGCGGGTCAACGCGGCTTTGGAGTCGCCTCCCGCTGCCCCCGCCTCGCGGGCCATGCCAGTATAGCGCAGCGGTTGATAGCCTAAGGCGGCGAGCTTTTCCAATGGTGCCTGTTTGAGGCCGGGCTTCCAATAGTCGGGCGGGCCGCCGGTCTCATAGTAGTAGAGCCAACGGTGATCGGGACTGGCCCAACCAGCACACAGGATCACATGGCGATGCGGGATGTTAAGCACGTCGCCGGGCCGCACGTCAGCCCATCCTGCGAGTGGTGTGCACACCGCCGGCAATTGAGTTGTGTCATGCACGGTGGGCAATTTCAGGCAGCGGGAAACAAATCCCGAGCAATCAATACCCGCCGCTTGCGCGCTCACCGCCGCATTATCGGCGCGGCGTTTTTCGGGGGTTGCCACATCGCCACCAGCCAAGCCGTTGGCGATGGCCTGATCAAATGACGTTAGATCATCGAAACCTCCCCATTTGTAGGGGATGCCGGTGTTGACATTGCCCGGAACCCACCAACCTTGTCGCTTGAGGCCTGGCTCATGGCCGATATCCGGCGTGTTCACCCGGATGCCCGCCTTGTCTTCGGCATGTTTGATGTTATTAGAAAACGGCTTCCATGGATGGTTGGAGATTTCTTGGGCGATGGCCAGCGATTCTTGCGGAGTAACCTGGGAAGGTGCCGAGGGATCTCCCGGTAATAGCGGCGGTGCTGACGGCGGCGTCTTCACAACACAACTCGTGATGAACGGCAGCAGCAGCAAATGGAATATTTTCACCAGCGAAGGGTACTCAGGCGGAAGCCGCCGGTCAATCCATTGCATTGGTGTTGACGTGTGCCGCAGGGTTGTTCAGCGTCTGGGCTATGAATTCGTGTCTGCGTCTTGCCTTGCTGGTCATCCTGGGCCTAGCGCTCACGGGTGTGGCTGCCGAAACAAAAATCACTCCGCGAGCAGCCCTCGTCATTGGCAATGCCAAGTATGAAGCCAGCGTAGGCCCGTTGCGCAACGCAGTGAGTGATGCCAAGGCGGTGGCCAAAACCCTGCGCGGACTCGGCTTTGCCGTCATCGAGGAACACAACGTGAGCCGCGATGAACTCCTCAAAGCGGTGGCCGAATTCCGCGGCAAGCTGCGCGACACTCAAGTCGCAATCTTCTACTACGCCGGGCATGGGATCTCCGTCGCCGGATCGAACTATCTTATCCCTGTCAAGTCCGGCTACACGCCAGACGCCGCCGATGCCGCCTCCCTCCACATGCTTGCCGAGACCAAGCTCTTCAATGCCGAACAAGTCGTCGCCGAAATGAGTGCCGCCGGTGGCCGCTGCAACTTGGTGATCCTCGACGCATGCCGCAGCACACCGGTGGCCCGCAACCCGCAAACCCGCGATCTGACAATTTCTGGCGGACTTGCTGAAATGAAGCCGCCGGCCGGCTCGCTGATCGCATTTGCGACCGATGCCGGGCGAACAGCGCAGGATGGCACGGGTGCCAACGGCCTCTACACCGAGGAGCTGCTGAAGCACTTGCGCACTCCCGGCCTGACCATTGAGCAGGTTTTCAAGCGCACCCGTGCGGACGTCATGCTGCGCAGCGATGGCACGCAGATTCCCGCCGAGTATTCGCGGCTGGTCGGTGAGGATATTTATCTGGCGGGGTTGGCACCTGTCTCCGTGCAACCGCCGCCGCCCGCCGTAGTTGTGGGCGAACGGGTTCCGCGAGCCTCGGTGGTTCCGCTGCTCACGCCGGAAGCCATCCACAAGTTAGCCGCCGCGGGTCGTGCCGAGGACTGCGTCGAGGCTCTCAAACTAACCTCCGCCAGCCGTGGGCCCGGCGATTTTGCAGCGGCTCCGCTGGATACATTGCTAGAACTGGCCAAGGAAGATCTCAAGGACGCCAGCGGGCCGTCCCCCAAGGTCGAGGGTGCGATGCAAACCTGTGTGCTGGTGCTCGAAGCCCTCGGCGATTGTCTGCCACCGGGGCATGCCCAGCGGGCTGCGCTTACCGCCAAGGCCCAGAACCGCCGCGGTGATTGCCTGTTGCTGCTAGGGCGCGCGGCCGACGCTCTGACCGCCTATAACATTGCCATCAGGCTCGCTCCGAACGATGCCTACCCGATTTTCAATCGGGGTCGGGCTCACCGGGTGCTGGGCCATACCGACGAAGCTAAAGCTGACTTCACCATGGCATCCAATTCTAAGTTCAACCAGCCCAAGGCACGCCAGTTGGCGTTGGCCGCCCTCGCTGGAGCTGAGTGAAAAAATCAGAGCGGTTAGCTAGCAGTTGGATCAGCGAATATTGGCCACTTCATTCAACACCCCGGAACCCAGTGTTCGACCTCAAAAGCGCCACGAGGCCGAGCAAGCTCAAATGTTACCATGTGAGCAGCAACCGCCGCACCGATGGGGTCAGTCCTCGCATCGTAACATTTGTTTGAGATGTTGCTGGGCGCCGACAGCCGACTCTTAGGGAATTCGACATGCTCGTTCCGTTGTCGAAAGCGAGGTCGGCCGCTAAGTTTCATCATGTTGGGTCAGTCACGGTTGCAGGGTGCGGCTGCAGGGATGCCTCACTAACGCAACCCCTTGGGCACGGCGCGTTTGGGCTTTTCGAAGAGCAAGTTGGTGATGGAAAGGCGGCGGCCGTTGGTGGGGTCATGGGTGGCGACCTGCATTTTTTGCAAGGTCCAGACCTTATCGGCGACTTGCATGACGTCCTGCACCAAGAACTCTTTGACCAAGCCACTATTTTTATCAAATCCTTGGATACGCATGAAGGCTCCGTATTTCTTGTGAACCCAAATGTACACTGCCGAGTAGCGCCCGGCGCTGTCCTTCGGCTTGTCCAAGCGGAGCTTGTAACAGGCTTCGCCATTGACGTTCTCCTCGGCCTCAAACTTGGGGTTGGGCCAATAGAAAAATCGAAGCGCCAGATCCTCATAGGTCACATCCGTGCCGGCTATGGATTGAACCAGCTTGGCGTCTGGAAAACGGACCGTCTTGCCACCAATAATCTCAAATAAATCAAATGAATTGTCATTGAGCCGCAAATGAAAAATCTGCGGAGCTGTCTTGTTCTCATCAATCTGAAACTGGATATCCTTGCCTTTCAGGAAAAGTGTCACCGGTACCGCCTTGCCATCTTTTTTCAAATTGCCACTGAGTCCCTCGTCGAGCTGCGTGAGGCTCGCAGCCATTCGCGCACCCTCAAGAATCGCCCGCGCATCCGGTGCCTGCGCATGCACGGCAATATTGGAAACCAAGGCGATGGCGAGCACGGTGAATTTCATTTTCATCGGCGCCAAGATGGCGGGCCGCCCCACGCCGGACAAGCCCTCAGATTGCAATATTGAAAAATTACAGAACCCGAACCCTGAAATTTTTTTAAATGCGGCATTTTGGAGCTTGATGCATGGGCCAATGCGACTTTGTATGCTGCGCAGCGGCGGTGATGTCGTTGTGAACCCTCATGAGTCTTCGGAAACAACTTACGGATATTTTGCCGACCCTGTTGCCTAGCAATCCTGCTGAGGCAATCAAGGGGACCGAGCTGATACGAGTGACGCGCCTGCAACTCACCGGCAACTATTCGGATGCCTCGCTGCGATATCATTTTTCCATCATGTCGTGCGATCCGGGCTCACCCATCGCCAAGGTGGAAAAGGGGCAGGGCTACTATCGGCGAAGTGCGCCGTTGCCGGCGCTTTCGGGGGCGCAGGAACTGCTATCGCTCATCCAAGGGCGGCTTGATGATCTATCAAGCGATCCGGCGGAGATGGATACGGTCATGTTGCGTAACCGCAAATTCCGGGCGGTTGTGACGCGCTACTTTGAGATCAACGGGCGATTTCCATTTGTGTTCCGGCATGCGTTTGCCAAGGATTCACCGTTAGGCAATCTGTGGAAATACCCGGAGTTGGTGCTGGTGGACTGGGAGACGGGTGGTTCGCCGGACGAGGAGATGACGCTGGACGAAACGATGCTCGCGCTCAAGCAGCGATTGGGCATAGCGCCGTTTCGATTGCACGCGGCGCGATTGCGCATTCAGCCATCGCTGCAAACGTATCGCGAGGATTTTTTCCAAACCCTGTCGGTATCGATGTGGTCCCAGGGCAGCGAACTGGTGTATGCGGCTCCGATCCAAGATGAGGCTCTCGCAGATAGTTTGCGGCGGCTCAGCGCGGCCTTCGGAGTCGGGGTGACATCGTTCGGGCTAACTCCGGAGATGTTGGATGAACTGCCGAGGCCGGAGAATATTCTCAACGCCCATCCTGTTGAGAGCGATGCCATCATGGCCAAACTAGATATCAACCGGCTCGCTGCGCCGACCTCGCGCCCACACTTGGATTGGGCTGCACTAACAACCATGCGCAACGAGTCGGCCGAAGCGGAGAAGCTCATTCAATGGCTGACGCGCTGCATTGATGGGCGGCGGGCCGAAGCCTTCAAAGACGAGTGAGCTGGGATTTCAACACTGTGGCCTTGGTCGGTGCCGGGGCGGTCGGCTTGTATTACGGTGGGCGGTTGGCGCTGGCCGGGGAAGATATGAGATTCTTGTTGCGTCGGGATTTCGAGGCAATCGGGCGCGACGGTCTGCGAGTGGAAAGTGTGCACGGGGATTTTCGTTTGCCGCAGGTGGCCGGCTGGCGCAGTACCCGGGACATCGGCCCCGTCGATCTGGTGATCGTGGCTTGGAAGACCACCGCCAACCCGGAACTGGCCAATGTGTTGCCGCCGCTGCTGCATGCCGACACACAGGTGCTCACCCTGCAAAATGGCCTGGGCAATTGTGAGGAGTTGGCGGCCATCGTCGGCCCGCATCGGGTGTTAGGTGGCTTGTGCTTTGTGTGCATCAACCGGCTGGCCCCAGGTCAGGTGAGGCACAGCGCCGGCGGCCGAGTTTCGTTAGGAGAGTGGCAGGTTGATGGCCGGGGCCGAGCGGCAGTGTTGGCGCGGCGCTTCAAGGCAGCTGGGATCCCGTCGGAAGCCGTGGCTAATTTGGCGCATTCCCAGTGGGAAAAACTGGTCTGGAACGTGCCGTTCAACGGGCTGGCAGTGGCCGAGGGCGGGGTGACCACGGATGTTTTGTTAGCCTCACCTGGCACGCAGGCCGAGATTCGCGAGTTGATGGCCGAAGTGATTGCAGCGGCGCGGGCGCTGGGTCTTCCGCTGGCCGACGATTTGATAGAATCCAACATTAAGCGGACGCTGCCGATGGGCCCGTACCGGCCATCGAGCCTGAT
>JBAXCM010000003.1:0-35578 GCA_037141475.1 Verrucomicrobiota bacterium
GGAATATCTGGCGAATATCATCAAGAAGCACGAGTTCACCCGCCCGGACAAGGAGGACGACCGCGTCCGCCACATCGAGGCGCTGAACGCGCAGACGGGGCCGGTGTTTTTGACGTATCGCGCCGTCGCTGCGTTTGACGAGTTCGCGGCGGGCCGGGGACTCTAGCAGGGGTGCCAGAGTGGTGGCGTCGAGCTTGCCGGACCACAGGGCGGCGTCGGCGTTTGGAAAAAGCAGGCGAGCATCGGTTGCAGTCGGATCGGGGGATTCCTCGATGCGGACATTTGCCTCACCGTTGCCGCGCAGCGGAACCAACCATTTGACAAAATCCGGGCGGGTGTTCCAGGCAGCCGGGATGACGAGGCGGAAGGCATCCGCATCCCAGCGGTCGAGGGCAAAGCGAAAGACCGGGATGGTGCAGGCATCCGTGGCGGGAACGGCAGCCATCCCCAAAGCGATGGCTAGGGCCAGGCTGGCGCGACGTTGCCGGGTTGGGACAGTCATTTGCCGAAACACTTCACCTGACCGTCCATGGTGGCAACATAAAGTTTGCCGCGGGCGACGACCATGCCGTCCCAGACCGGCGGACTGTCGAGATCGAGACTGCCATTTTGGCTGCCGGTTTCCACGTTCATGATCCAAAGCTTGGCCCCCCGGTGGCCTTCAAGGGACGCATCCTCCTCTTCAAGTTGCTTTTGGATCGCTGGGTCTTTGGCGGCCAGCCGCTCGAAGGCGTATTCCTCATTGACCGTGTGCGGTGGCCCACTGATGAACAGGTTCTTGCCGGCCAGCGCCATCGCCCGGGTGACAATCGGCACATACGCGTCCCATTTCTTCTGAACGAAACTGCCCTTCTCCGGGGCCGCTGGCACCGGACCAACGGCCGGAGTCGCCGGGCTGGCACCCTTGCCCTTGGCGGCGGCAATGCGGAACCACAGGGCACCGCCGACTTTCCCTTTGCCGCTGTCCACGCCACTGCTCACGCCATGGCAGCCGTGGCCGGATTCGTCGCGGGCGTCGCCATTGTCAAAGGTACAGACGAGGGCGGGTTCACCTACGGGTTTGCCTTCGGGCCGGGCGACGCGTGCTAGCACCTCGGCGGCGTCGAGTCCGCGGTGATAGATGACGAGTTGGTCCAACATCCCGGTGTAAGGACCGGGCGACTCGCCGCCGACAAAAGCTCCGCCGCCACCCAAGCTCAGCGGTGCCTTGGCCCGGCCGGGAAACCCGGCGGCCAGCCCCGTGGCAACCGCTTGGGCATCAACGTAAAGCGTCATCGACTTGTCCTTGCCAAGGACGGCGGCGAGATGGTGCCAGCCCTCACCGAGAGGCTCCTTGGCGGTGATGGTGACGAGTTGCTTGCTGCCGGCCGCACGCACGAGGAATGCAGGTTTTTTATCCTGCAGGACGAGCGCATAGCCAGTCATGCCCCCGCCATGATTGATGATAACGCCGCCTCCGGCGTCCGGCAGCACCCAACATTCGAGAGTGAGCGCCCCACCGGCCGGATTGAGGCAGTCGGCATCGGGAAAGGTCACACCGTTTGTTAGTCCAGCCTTGCTCGCCGGCTTGGCTTTGTTGCCGCCGCCGCGGGTGGGCTCGACATCGGGTGGCGTTTTACTGGAGGCATGCAGCGTGTGCTCCATGCTGGTGGTCCACTTGAAGTACTTGTCTTCGCGGCCGTAGCTGTAAACGTTTTCGTCGTCGAAGACCATGATCCGGCCGGAGGGCGCGTACTTGCCGGGCTGAAAGTAGCCGCTGTAGCCGCCGGCCGAATGTTCGCCGTAGATCCAGAGCGCCCGGTGAAACCACTCGGCGTCGAGGTAGCCGAAGGCAGCGAAAATATGCGGATGAGTGCCCTTTTGGGCGGCACCTTGGACGACGGCGTTGCCGCTGACCGGGGCAATTTCAAAACGTTTCCCCTGCTCGTCGATTTTCTGTGAGCGCAAGTAGATCGTGCCTTTGCCATCGCTGCTGAGGATGTCATTGAGGGCGGTGGGCATTTGCAGCTCCTTGTGCAAAGCGGCGAGCGATTTGCCGCTATCGGGGTCCTTGCCGTCGTAAGGAACGGCGACGAGTTGCTTGCCGGTCTTGGCGTCGAGGCGAAAAAATGTCATCCCGCCATCCAGGAAACAGGAGCGGCCGCAGACGAAGCTGACGATGCCGTTTTCGACGAGCACGCTGCCATGGACGGGCCAGACGCATTCGAGTTGCTCAAAGGCCATGTGGCGCAAGTCGGTGGGCGCGGCGCGGAATCGCCAGACCAGCTCACCGTCGCTGGCGCGGAGGCAATACACGTTGCCGTCCATGCAGCCGAAGATTGCGCAGCCCTCGAACCAGGTGGGCGGCGAGTCCACGCGCGAACCGGCGGTGAAGTGCCACGCCGGCTTGCCGCTCGCGGCATCGAAGGCATACACGGTGTGCGCTTCCACCTGCGACACAAACACTTTGCCGCCCGCAACGGTCAGGGCGCTCAAGCGGCCGCCGAGTTTGGCATCCCAAGCGTGGCTGAGGTCGGGGACCAACGGTTGGTTGGTGAAGCTGCTGCGCTGTGCATCATGGCGGTAGGTCGGCCAATCCGTCGGCTCGACGGACGCGGGTTGGACGGCGTCGTAGGCGGCACCTTTTTCCAAGCGCTCGCTGGCGGGGATGGGGGCGGGCAGCGGGTGTTTCGGCTTGGCGGCCAGGGCGTTCATGCCGAAGAGCTTAGCCTCGGGGTAGCAGGCGCAGTCGTGTGGCCCGGCGTAGGTGAGGCCGTTGCAGGGAAGCACGCCATAGAGGCAGGCACCGCGCACCCAATGGTTGAGGTTCCAGTGTTCGTTTTGGGTGTCAACGTATTCGATGCCGGTGCGGGACGGGATCAGAAATTTTTCCGTGGCCTTGGCAATATAGCAGCGGTGATGAAACCAATAGGTGTCCGGCGGCACGTCAGGCGCGAAGCGTTGTTTCACCTCGCCGCTAAGCGGATCACGGCCGATGAATTCGCCGCTTTGGCTGCCCGAAGTGGTGCCGGCGTTCCACACCAAGCCGGCGCTGACGATGAGGTCCTCGGGACTGCGGTAGCCGGATTTTTCATGCGGAGCTTCCCAGAGGGGTTTGCCGCTGGCGGCGTCGAAACCGCGCATGGTGCCGTCGCCGCCGGCATAGAGGACGAGCGAGTCGTGGAAAAGCAAGCGGGGGCCGAAGTTAAACTCATAGAGTTTGCGGCGCGGCTCGCCGGCGCTAACCCAGTCGGGTTTGCCAGTGAGGGCATCGAGGCAGTGAATTTTGTCGCCGTCGTAGTAGGCGAGGCGTTTGCCGTCGGTGGCCGGGGTGAGCGGCGCGATGAGACCTTCGAATTGCCACAAAATTTTGCCGGTGTCCGGATTGAGGGCAAGCAAGATTCGGGGCTTTTTGTCCCACTCGTATTCCTGGGCGACGCGGCCCTGGTCGCTTTGGAATTTTGGCGCAAAGTCCTGCAACACCCAATCGGCACTCGGATTGATCAGTGCGTAGAGAATGCCATTGGAATAGATCATTTCCTCAGCTCCCTTGGTTTCTGGAAAACTCCTGAGCACCTCTCCGCTCGCCCCGTCCAACACACGGATCGGCTCGCTGATGCCCAGCGTCACGAAAATGCGCTCGCCGTCGGCCACCAGGCGCCGCGTCAGCGAGGTCGGCCCGGTCTTCAGCGGCCATAGGTTCGTGCTCCACTTGGCAATCGGCTTTTTCCATAAAATGCAGCCGTTGAATGCGTCGCGGGCGATCAGTTGAAACTTTGAAGGCAGCAAAATACTGGTGCGCGACCCCTCATCCATGATGTAAAATAATCGGCCTCGCGACGAAACCATCGCACTCAGCGACGACATCCGATCGTGGTGGCGCGACCAGCGCGGGCTGCCGAGCCACTGCAGGCGCTCGGGCGGGCCGACGCTGTCGTCCTGCGACGCAGCATTTCCCTTCGCGCTGTAATAGTAATGCGTCCACTCGTCGATGGCTTTGGGCCACGGCTTGCGCGTCGCTTGCCACAGGCCCGGCCGCCCAACCATCGCCACCCCGAGCGGAGCGAGCACCCGCTCAATTTCCGCCGCCGACACCTTGGCCGGCTCCTCCACCACCAGCAGGTTGACGCTGCCTTCCACATAAGGCAGGTCCTTGCCATTCCAAGTGTCGATGCACACCGGTCCGTAGCCACCCGCCTGCAAAATTGCCTCGCGGGCCGCCCTCATTTGGGCCGCGTCGGCTTCCAATCCGTGGACTAGGTAGCTGTCGTTGACCCGCAGTGCGGCGGTGAGCTTGCCGTCACGCGCCCCGACGTGAACGACGAATCCGCCCTTCACGCCTGCTTGCCCCAGAATCTCCCGTGCCTGGGCGGCGGCACCGGCATCCGACTCAACCGCAGCGACTGGCGGCACCGTTGCCAGAGCGGGCAACAGCAGCCAGAACATGGCGAAAATGACAAAAATAGATTTCATGGCGCGCAAACTTCCGCCAACGCCGTTCGGACGCCAGAACTTTCAACGAGTTTTTTCCCGTTGCTTGCCTGCAAGTCTGCCTGAATGAGGGCCTCACCCCAATTCCTGATAAACCCGGAGCGTGGTCCGGCACATTGCCTCCAAGGTGAATGGCTCGCTCACCGGCAGCGGCCGCTCACATCCTCCAAGGATCGCTCGCGCAGTTTCCAGCAAGCCGCCACGATCACCCAGCTCCACACGCCCCATCGGAAATAATTTTTCTAACAATTCCCCCACGCCGCCGCAATCATACCCGAGCACAGGCTTACCCAGTGCCAGCGCTTCCAGCACGGTGCGCCCGAAGGATTCCGGTTGGCGCGACAGCCCGCAAACCGCGTCGCTCACCGCCATCACCTCCCGCAAATCCTGTCGATGCCCCAAAAACTCGACATCGTCAGCAATCCCCAAACGCTGCACCGTCCCTTGCAACTCCGCCAGATAGGCACGCTTCTTCGGATGCACATCCCCAGCCACCAAACCATGCACCGGCACCCCCTCTGCCTTGAGCGCCGCGATCAGTTCGAAAAACTCGTCGTGCCCCTTCAATCGTGTGATCCGCCCGGGCAAAAGCAGCACCCGCTTTCCCGTTAGTCCCGGCCGCTCCAGTTGCCAAGCCGTCAGCCACGCGTCCGCCGGCTGAAACGCCACGCCAAAATCCTTCGGATCAATTCCCCGTGGTATCACCCGAATGCTCTCTGGCACCACCTTCGGATAGTTTTCCAACACATACTTCCGGGCACTTTCGGACACCGCAATGACCCGCTCCCCGCGCGTCATCACCGCCGAGTACGGGTTGACCGAGTAAAACCCATGCACCGTGCTGACGAGTCGAGGCCGCGTCTGTGGATTCATGCCGCGCCATGCCAGCAAGGCGAGCCAACCCGGCAGCCGAGAGCGCAAGTGCAAAATGTCCGCGCGCTCTTCCGTGAGGATGCGCCGCAGGCGACCGACCTGCCACAGCGATACGACGCTCTTGCGGTGCACTGGCAGCGTGATATGCCGTGCGCCGCAGCGCTCCAAGTCGGCCACTAGCCGCCCGCCATTGGAAATGACCAGCGCCTCATGCCCGGCAGCCACCAGAAAGTCGGCGAGTTCCAAGGTCCCGCGTTCCACGCCGCCGGCATTGAGTTCGGGCAAAATCTGGATGATTTTCATGGCGGATCTTCGCGCCGGGCCAGCGTCAAGGCCAATCCTATCGACCCAATAAATAACAAATAGCAAGCAAGCAAATCCAGATAACTCCTACAAATCCGCGGAATTTCCGGAGTGAACGCCGTGCCCAATGCCGCCTGCCAGAACCGCTGCCGGCCAATGACCTTGTCAAACACATACAGAATCAATAGCGCTGCGGCTATCAACCCGCTACCCGCGTGGTTGCCCAGCGTGCCCACAAACTCAACCACCACTCGCCGGTGTCGCAGCGCAGTAATCAGCGCCACCGACAACATCGCCCCAACCACCCAATTCTCGGGAAACGGCCGACCCATAATCAATGATGCCAAATCCTCCACCTTCCCGATCACCGCTGCTGCCAACCCCAACGCCAAAATCCGACATATCGGCCGGTAGCGACCCGCATGCGCCGTCGTCCCAAAAAATACTGCCGACGCTGCCGAGAGCAGCAGCGCTTGCAGCAAGGCGACCGTGCCGTTCCCCAAGGGGGCCGACGGCCGGTTCGGCAACCATGCCGGCAATAAAATGGCGAGGCAACCCGCGCAAATCAGCAACCCGCGCACCACGGTACGCAACCACGACGATTTGCGCTGCCTTGTTATCGGTTCGGTGTCCACTTGCGCGTGTTCTATGCCCAATCCCCGGCAAGTGCAAGATCAGAACTCTGTGAACCGCCACAAATCAGCCACAGTATGAACCCATTTCATGGGGGTTAGCTGAAGGACATCAACGCCACGGCCTAGCATGATTTGATCGGCCGCCACGACGGCATGACGAGCGCTTTCTTTTGGAAGGGCGACGATCACTTGCATTACGCTCCACACCTCTTCCGACCTGCGGCAAGCAGGTATGGCTGGTGCTAGTGGTGCCGCGGTTGATCGTGTGGCATCCCGAGATGCGGTAATGGACGTGGCAATAGAGTTAGATTGACAACCCGGCATCAAACATAGGATGACCACAGCCGATGAACCGGTTGCCCGCTATTTTTGCCATCCTGTCGCTGCTGGGGGAAATTTTCGCCGCGAACTTGGCGACCGCGGCCGGTCCCGCCAAGCCCAACATCTTATGGCTGGTCAGTGAGGATAACGATTGCTTCCTGGGTTGCTACGGCGATGCGTTGGCCAAGACACCGACGCTTGATAAGTTAGCTAACGAAGGAGTGTTGTATGAGCGCTGTTTCACCATGCCGGTGTGCGCGCCATCGCGCTTCACCCTCATCAGCGGGATGGATGCGGTCACTTGTGGCCCGGCGGAACACATGCGGGCCCAGGGCCGGATTCCGTCGTGGCTCAAAGGGTTTCCCGCTTATCTGCGTGAGGCGGGGTATTACACAACTAACAACGCCAAGACCGATTACAACGCGCCGATCAACGTCAAGCTGGCGTGGAGCGCGTCCGGCAAGCAAGCCACCTATCAGAATCGACCTGCCGGCCAGCCATTTTTCAGTGTGTTCAATCACGAGGTGAGTCATGAGAGTTGTTTGTTTCCGAAGGGTGAAGCCTCGCTTTTTGATCCCGCCGCGATGCGGATCCCGGCCTATCAACCTGACACTCCCGAGATGCGCGCCGACTGGGCACGTTACTATACCCGCATCGCCAACCTAGATACTCAGATCGCCGCAAAACTCAAGGAGTTGGCCGATGCCGGACTGGCCGATGATACGATTGTTTTCTACTACGCAGACAATGGCGGCGTGCTGCCTCGCAGCAAACGCTTCCTGCAGGAAAGTGGCACGCACGTCCCGCTGATTGTTTATTACCCGCCAAAGTGGCGCCATCTGGCACCGGCTGCAGCGGGTTCCCGCATCAAGGATCCAGTCCACTTTATTGACTTCGCGCCTACCGTGCTGTCGCTGGCCGGAGTGAACATTCCCGCCTACATGCAGGGCCATGCGCTGGCAGGTGCGGCCAAGGCCCCGCCTAACGAATTTGTCTTCTGTAGCCGCGACCGCATGGATGAGCGCTATGACATGATGCGCTCGGTGATGAGCAGTCGCTGGCTCTATATCCATAACTACCGGCCCGACCTGCCGTTTGTCCAGCCACTCAACTATATGTTTCAAGCCCGCGGATATCAATCATGGGCCCGTGTTGCCCGTGAAGGGAAGCTCACTCCGGCGACCGCGATGTTTTGGGGAGAAAAGCCCACCGAGGAACTCTACGACATGCTGGCCGATCCCGATAGTATCCACAATCTTGCCAGCGCCCCTGCGAGCCGAGAGACGTTAGAGAAGATGCGCGCAGCTTTGGAGAAACGCGTGGTGGTGGATATGGATAACGGATTCCTGCCAGAAGGTTCAACCCTCGAAGGCTACGATGCCTCACGCGTCGCCGGTGCCTATCCAATCGAACGGGTGTTCGCACTGGCAACGATGGCTTCTGAACGCAACCCGGCCAATTTGCCAAATTTGCTAGAGTTCTTCGGGGATCCGAGTGAACCGATCCGCTGGTGGGCGGCGCAAGGTTGCGCCATGCTGCGTGACAAGGCTGCGGCGGCCGAGCCCGCACTCCGCAATCTCCTCAATGATAAGTCCGGCGCAGTGCAGATCGCCGCGGCGGAAGCCCTCGCTCACCTCGGAAAATCCGACCTGGCACTGCCAGTGTTGCTGCGCTGGACGGCGCAGGCGGCCAACCCGCCTTTCGCCGTTCAAGCCGCTAACGTCCTTGATCACCTCGGCGAACTCGCCAGACCCGGCTTGCCCTCAATGAAAACCTCGCTGGCCACCGCCCGCAAAGCCGATCCTTACGCGGTGCGTATTCTCAGCCACCTGATTGACGTGCTAGAGGGACGCGAGCAGCCGCTGGTCTATCCGGATCATCGATGAAGATCCGAGCTTCGTTCATGAGATGGGCGCCTTGCAAACGCGGTGCCGCCATATAGAACGGCCTAACCAAAAAGCAGTTAGTATAGCAGGACTGGCGAGCAGCAGGGCATAGGTGCCGATGTGGCGTGGGAAGTTGGATGCCAACCGGCCAGCTGGATGCACGGCTAACAAGGTCAAGCCGCCCCACAGCACAATGCCTCCCAGGCCACCCATCAACACCGCCGCGAACACCCTGCAGGGCTGCAAGCCGGTGCGGGAGATAAGGCGCGCGACGCCTAACATAACAGCGCTCCACAGCCACCACGAGAGGACCTGCAGCGGCGAAAGTTCCGCGGCATAGCGCAGGCATTCCACCACGGGCGCGAAAATCGCCCTCCACCAAGTGGCCGGCCCGAGGTTGCCTGCCACCACCGGCAGCACGTCGTTGGTGTTGTGCTCCCGCAATTTTTTGATGACGGCGTCGGACTTTTGCTCGGGCGACATGGCGGCAACCGGCGAGTGGGTGTGGATAACCGTCCAGGTGCGAGCGGTGCCGCCCCAGCCGTGCCAATCCGAGGTGGCCACCAGTGGGAGTCCGTGATTGTGGGCTGCCTCGAGGATTGCCTGTCGGACTGCCCCAGGGATGTTAGGGTGGCCATAGTTAGCGATTTCGAAGCCATCGATGCCGGCTTCGGCGAGAATCTTTGCCTGATGGGCCGCCAGCGTGAATCCCATGGCGAGGGTCGCGCCGCGCTGCTCGGTTTGGATGAACGAAAGGTAGTCGGCCAGGGAATCGAGGCCCATGTTAGGGGATTCCACATAGTCGTCTTGAAGACCGAGGAGCAGTAGCGGGAGGTATTCGCCCTGATCGTAGAAACCGAGTTCCTGGCCGGGGATCACGGCGGGCTGCGGAGTGCTAGATTGGCGGGCGTACGCCTGGGTGGCAAAGGCACCAGCCGGGTAGCGATGTTCGGTGACGGCGACCGCATTGTAGCCGGCGGCGCTGTGCCAAGCGAGGTTTTGAGCGGAGGACACCAAGCCGTCGTGAGACCCGTAGGTATGCGAATGCAGATCCACGACGAGTGCGTTAGGATCGTCCACCTGCAAGCGCCAGCGGGGCACCCGCAACATCGCCGTGGCAGCTATCCACAGCGACATCAGCGCGCCTGCCGCTAATCCGGCGGCAGCAATCCTGAGCGCGCGGGTCTTGATAGATCCGCGGCGGCATGCACGGTGGTCGGTTACCGCCCGCCAGATGGCAATGCCAAGGATCAGCCAAATCGCGCTAACCAAGCCCGCCAATCGGAAGTCCGGGGCCCCAGCCATGATGTGGAATGGTGCCGTCCATGGTTCAATGAGGGTGCCAATGCCGGAGGTTTCTAACCGCATGCCTGATAGCCGCGTAAAGTCCCGCGCATCGAAGGGACCTTGCGGATTGATAGGCAGCAGGGCGCACAGCGTCAGCCCGAGCAAGCCGGCGAGTGTGGCCCAAATCGCACGGTGGCGGGTGGCTGTCTGCGGGGCTGGATCGGCTGGCTGCATGAGTGGGGAAGTTGAAAATCTCTCAGTTGCGATGACAGAGATAGATTTTGAAATGAGTCATGTCACGGCCTTGGTGTTGGGACCAGAAGTCGTCCACAACATCGCACTTCGGAAAGTCCCGGAGCAGTGATTCCGGTAACAGATCATCGGGTTTATCGGTGACGAAAAGCGCTTGCGGATGATCATTGATTTGATAGGACGGCCATAAGGTGAACTGGTTTTGGCCGTACGCTTGCTCTGGCAGATAGGTGGCGGGTTGGTCCGGCAGATAGAACTGCATCATGCTCGCTTGCGAGTAATGATTGCCAATGAGCAGGGTTGCGTTGTGTTCGGTTCTTGCCCGTTGGACATGCTCCGTGAAATCACTCCAACCTTGTGCACGGCGCAGCGGTTCGTACTTGCTCGGCAGGTGCAGGTAATCCGTGTTGTGCAATACCACCGTCGCAAGACATGCCAATCCCAACGCAGCCGCGACGCCAACAACGCATAGAACGCATGCCAAGTCCATCACTGCATCGTAGAGTGTGCACCAGCGCAATTTGCAGGTGACGAGCACGCGCCAGCAGCGGGCAGCGATACGTCGCCAGTAAACCGTTAGGATGACAATTCCTGCGATGAGTGCCGGGGCTGCCCAATTTTCCTTGCCGGCATGGTTGAGGCTGAAAAACCCGAACACAGCGTACACTGGCAGGCAGTGGCACAACAGGAAGCGGGCCTGGAGGTCGCGGTGATCTTTCCAGCAAGTGCCGACCAAGGCTGCGATCAAACCGATTCCGATGAGTGGCGAAAGCACGAGGATTTGGCCGCCGATAAAGCGCAACAATTCCAGCGGGCGGATGTGGAAGGAGCTTTCCACGCCGCTGCGGGAATGCAGGGCGGCGGCGTGAATCCAGCCGGTCTGGATGTTCCACCAGACGATGGGCAGGATGGCGATAGAGAAGGCGATGCCCATCGCCACGGTGAATTTGCTGAAGACAAGTGAGCGATGCGGTTTCGACCAGCAAAGGAATGCGACGATGCAGAGCAGTTGCAGGCCGTTGGTAAATTTTGCGAGGAACCCGAGGCCGACGATGATTCCCAGCGCAATCCATAGCCAGAGTTTGCGGGTGTGGATGGCGTTCCAAAACACGTTCATCCCCCATGCCCAACAAAACAGGCTCAGGATGTCGATGGTCATGAGCAACGAACCGACGGCTAACAGCGGAATGAGATTGGCGAGAATCAGGCACCACAAGGCGTTGCGATTTCCGGCGAGGCGGCGGGCCAGAACGAAGAGTTGCCAACTGGTGCAGGCACTCAAGATCACCGCGAAAAATCGCACACCAAAGACGGTGTTGCCAAACCCATAGTTGCCCAGCGCGATGACCCAAGCAACGGCCGGGCCCTTATCGCGGTAAGAAGCCGCCAAGTGCTTTGACCAAACCCAGTAATAGGCTTCGTCGGGCACCAGTTCGATTCGCGTGATATACCACAACCGAAATAGCGTTAGAGCAGCCAGGATCGCAGCCGCCAGCAGCAGCGGCCAAACGCCACGGGTGGGGCGGTCCTCAGGGGCAATGAAGGGTGCCGTGGATGATTCTGATGGGTCGGTCATGAAGGCTGGGATTGGATGGGCGGGTGGGCAGCGCAGCCTGATAGGGGCGGATTACGCTTGAAGGTGGAGATTTGAGTTGCGGACAATTGTTGATAGACGCAGGTGATGAGCCATTTCATTGGATATTATCCGGGTTCATTTGCGTCATTTTGCGATTGATCCTTCTCAAGCGGAAGGTCCCTGGCGTTGGCGTTGCGTTGGACGTCAGCAATGATGTAGAGCGGACGCTGTTTCACTTGCTCATAGGTGCGGCCTAGGTACTCGCCGAAGATCCCGAACATCAGCAATTCAATGGTGCCAAAAATGGTGATGGCAGACATCAGCGACGTCCATCCTTGGACCAGTTCACTGCCATAAACGAAGTGGTCAAATAACACCCACAAGATATATCCAATGAATACGCTGAATAAGAGCAGGCACAGCAGATAGGCCAAGCGCAGCGGCGCCGTGGACATTGATGCAATCCCATCAAAGGCCAGCGCCAACATCTTGGGCAGCGGATAGTGCGTCTCTCCGGCTTGGCGGTCCCCACGGTCATAAAATACCTGGGTTTGCGGGAAGCCGATCCAGGGTGCCATCCCGCGCAGGAACCGGTGCACCTCGCGCATCCGTGACAACTCGATGAGCGCCCGGCGGCTCATCAGGCGGAAGTCGCCGGTGTCCTTGTGGATCGTCACACCACTGACTTTTTCGATGACCCGGTAAAACACGTTAGCCGTGATGCGCTTGCTCCAGCCCTCCTTGCCGCGCGTCAACCGCGTGGCGTACACCACATCGTAGCCCTCACGGTGCTTCGCCACCAATTGCGGTAAAACCGCCGGCGGATCCTGCAAGTCCGCGTCCATCGATATGACCACCTCGCCACGAGCGCTCTCCAAACCGGCGGCTAGGGCGCGTTGATGGCCGAAGTTGCGCGACAGGTTCACACCGACGTAGCGGGAGTCGCGTTGGCACTGACCGCTGATGAGGCTCCAACTCGCGTCCGTGCTGCCGTCGTTAATTAGCAGGACCTCCACTGGCCCTTGCGTCTGCTCCAACTGAGCAAGCGTGCCCTCCAGCCCCGCGAACAACAGCGGCAGGACCGGTGCCTCGTTATACACCGGAATGACAATGGATATCGTGAGGGTGTTAGCCATCGGCCGGGCGATCCGCTGGTAGGTTGCTAGAAACGCGGATTAGGGATGCCCGCGCACGGACAGGCCGCGGCACGGAGCTGAGGAAATGGGCGAGGGCGGTGCATGCGGAAATTTCTGGATAGGTTCTGTTGAGGGGATGGCAGGTGGCGGCGTCGCCTTGGAGCATATCCGGCGGCTTTCCTGTTGCAAGGGTCCATTTGTGATTCTTCGTCGGGACCTGGGCGGCCCCATCCCCGGATATTCTAGATCCGTCTGCGCACCAGTGTCGGAAGGATTGACTGCGTGGCGGTTCATCGTGGGAAAATCCGGCCTGCATCTCTGATTTCCCCGTGAAACCGGACTTGCGCTCCGCGGCAGGCCGAATACGCTCGTGGGCGTGACCGAAGAATTCCCAATTTCGCCACCACGGGCGTGGGCGGAGATTGACTTGGCGGCGCTGCGCTCAAACCTCGCGGTGGCCCGGCAGTCCTGTGGAGTGGAGTTGATGGCGGTGGTCAAGGCCGGTGCTTACGGCCATGGGCTTGAGGAGATTGCCCGTGCCTTGGCTAGCGAGGATCTGGCGTTTTTCGGTGTGGCCAATGTTCGGGAAGCCCGCCAAATCCGCAACGCCGGAGTGAGCACCCGGATCTATTTGCTAGGTCCAACTTGGTCTTCCGAACGCGCGGAAATCGTCGCCCACGACTGGACGCCCTGCATCTCATCGCTCGAGGAGGCACGAGAATTCAACCACCTGGCGGCGGCGCGCGGGACGCGGCTCAAGGTGCATTTGGCGGTGGACACAGGGATGGGCCGGGGTGGTTTTGTGGCTGACGGTCTGCCTGCAACGTTGGCGGCATTGGAGGTTTTTGAGTGGTTAGATATAGAAGGCATTGGCTCGCATTTGCCATCAGCCGACGAAGATGTGCCATTCACCCGGCACCAGATGGCGCGCTTCGATGCGATCATCCATGACCTGGGCGGCTACACACGTTTCCGCTGGCGACACCTTTCCAACAGTGCGGGTATTCTCGGGTATCCCATCGGCGCGTGCAATCTCGCTCGACCTGGGTTGATGCTTTACGGCATCTCCCCCTTGCCGGAGTTCCAACAACTCCTGCGCAATGTCATGACGCTCAAGAGCCGCATTACCTTGCTGCGCGACCTTCCCGTCGGCCATGGTGTTTCCTATGGCCGGGCGTTTGTGACCAGTCGCCCAACCCGTGTCGCCACCGTGGGCATTGGATATGGTGACGGATATCCGCGGCAGGTGTCCGGTCACGGGGCAGAGGTGTGGATTGCGGGTCGGCGTTTTCCCATTCTTGGCAGGGTGACCATGGACCAGATGATGGTGGACGTGAGCGGTTGTGCAAGCATCGCGGAAGGCGACGAAGTAGAACTCTTCGGCCCTCACCTGCCCGTGACGGAAATCGCCGACCTTGCTCATACTATCGTCTGGGAAATTCTCACCGGCATCACCCCGCGGGTTATGCGTTGCTATCACGAATGACCGATCCCACCCGTTGCGTACTCATTTACCTCAACTCCAAATGACACTTAAATCTATCAACTCTCCCCGATCCCATGGCGATTACCGCCTTGACTTGTTAGGCTTGCCAATCCGTCCCGCCAGTCTGCGTGCCCTTGGCTTGCTATCACTCTTGATTTTTTCATGCAAGCTCACCGCTGGTGATGCGAGTGCCAAAGTGCCTTTGGCGCAGTATGTTATCCTCATCAGCGTCGATGGTCTGGGCTCGGCATATATCAAGCCTCTCTTGCAATCCGGCCTCACGAACGAACTAACCACTTTCAAGCGCTTGCAATCGGAAGGGGTTGGCACGCTCAATGCCCGAGACGATGCCAATTACGCCATCACCCTGCCCAACCACACATCCATGGTCACAGGGCGAGGCGTGGTCGGCCCGGCAGGCCACAACTGGACCACTAACACCGACCCGGCACCCGGCGTCACCCTTGCATCCAATAAGGGATCCTACATTGCCAGCGCCTTCGACGTCGTCCATGACCACGGCCTGCGCACGGGCATTTGGTCCGGTAAATCCAAATTCAGCCTGTTCCATAGCTCGTACAATGCCTCCACCGGCGCGCCGGACCTCAACCTCCCCGACCACGGCCGTGATAAAATCGACTATGAGAAAATTACCGCTGGAATCTCCGCAGCGAACCTAACGGCCGAATTCACTCGCCAGATGGCCGCCCGCCCATTTCACTTCGTTTTCTTTCACTATCAAGATCCGGATGCCACTGGCCACAGCCTCGGTTGGTCAGCCGACCCCGACAGTCGCTACGCCGCCTCGCTCAAGAGTGTGGACACTCAAATTGGTAAAATCCTTGACATGGTGCGAGAAAATCCTGCTCTAAACGGTAAGACTGCCATTATTCTAACATCCGACCACGGCGGCCATGATCGGACCCACGGCGATACCAAAAATTCCCTCGATTATACCATCCCGTTCTACGTCTGGGGTGCGGGGGTCACGCTTGCCGGAGATTTGTATGCTTTCAATCCCACCAGCCGCAGCGAACCCGCCGCCGAAGCCAATCCACCCTACTCCGGTCCGCAACCTATCCGCAATGGTGATGCCGCCAACCTAGCGCTTTCCCTGCTAGGTCTGCCGCCGGTGCCTGAATCCACCATTGACTTCGCCCAAGACCTCAGAGTCGCCAAAGCTCCTCAAGTAGAGGAGCACAAAAGAAAATGACGCCACAAAATTACACATGGCCCCAGTGTCTCTCGCGGGGAGCCCTATTCATCGGTGCAGTCGTCGTATTGCTGGGGATCACACCATTCTTCCTTGGTCAACAGTTGCTATGCCTTGCATCATGGATCAAGGGCTTCGAGATACCGGACTAGCACAAACTCCAATAAAGAATGGCTGTGCAAGCGGAGTTGAACATCTCAATATCATTGATAATTTCCTCTCGATTTCCGCTTGTTCCAGCATATTGGCGTACTGCAGATAAGATATATCATCGCAATCTGTCTCATTAATATGATGAGTCACTCATCAGCATTCACTGACATGTCCTTGTACTCGACAATCCGCCTTCTTGCCTTGGTTGGCTCCGGCCTCGTCGCCGGGGCAATGGCTGCCCACACGGTTGTTCTCGGAACGATCCTGACGTGGCTCATCGACGAGCGCCGCCCAGCAGAACTCCACAGCCTGCTTGATGGCTATCGAAAGCGCTATCTGACTCGTATTGTGGTTTACTGGGCTGTCTTCGCTTTTCATTTTCTTAGCATCAGTCTGTTCGCTGTCGTCGCATTGCTGGCCGGGCGCGGTGCCTCGCTGGCCCTCACCGCAGCCGTCATCGGTGCCCCACTTTGGCTGGCCATCCATCTGGCGACATTCGGACGCCTCGAAGCAAAAGCCATGGCAACTCCCGCAGCACTCACCGAGACCGAGCGCATGCGCTTCGTGCGCTACAACGGAGTGCTTCACGTCTTCTATGCGCTCTGTCTTGGCACCGCCTTTGTCCTCGTCGCCCTCACTCCACCGTGACCCCAAGACTCTCAATCCTCAATCCTCAATCCTCATCCCATTTCGGATCGGCTCTTCTCGTGAGGCATTTGTAATGAGTCGGCCATCTCATAGGCATTCTGCTCGGTAACATCTAAACGCGTCCTTGGGGTGGTTTGTATGCAATCTGAGAAATTAGTCGCCCCTGCCTGAGTCAAGAGAGCTTCCGCTTCACCAAGGGATATTCCATCAGCAAGCGTAACAACTTGCGGCTTCGGTACGGTGCGATCCATCCGCAATGCCTCGCGCTTACTCCTGCACGAGGCAACCATGAGGAAATGCAGAACGCTGGAAATTGCAAGGAAGGCGCTGATGGGCTTTTTCATATTCGAGTTCCCTACGATGGCATTCGCGTGATTGGATTACATGGATATCCACATGCTGCCTGTTAGCGCAATTAGATCTTTTTGGCACGAAGGACCAGCAGGGGGATATTCGTGTTGTGGCGCACTTGGGTGATGGTGCTGCCATGAAAAAGGTCGCCAAACAGGCGGTGTCCATGGCTGGTCACGGCAATCAAATCGCAGTGCTCCTCTGCAGCTGCTCTCAGAATCTCAGTCGGTGGGTTGCCGAGTGCCAATTGGGTGGTGACAACCAGGTTTTGGGCCCGCAGGGCGGCAGCCGTCTCCTCCAAATACGCCCGGTCTCCCTTCATTTCCTCGGACTCGGCAAGCTCAAATTTGTTATAGTTGCGAGCCGCCCAGCCGTCGGCAACATGCAGGAGCAAGAGGGTTGAGCCGAAGTGCTGGGCTAGCTGCGCCACGTGCGGCAGAATGGTTTCATCAGCCGGGCCGTTTTCGAGGGCAACGAGGATTTTTTGATACATGGGAACTATTCCGAATTGATGGGTTTGCTTCATTTGCCGACGATGATGCGCCAAGCTTCAGAGAGGGATTCAGGCAGACTGTATATATCCATCGCGGTGATGACGATGGCACTTGCCCAGCCAAGGCTCATCAGGATCCAGCCACTGCGCCACTGGCCCATGATCTTGCGCGAGGAGGTGAAGTGCAGCAGCGGGAACATCGCAAATGGCAGAATGAGGCATAGGATCACTTGGCTTAAATTCACCAGATCGGTGATGCTGCCACTGCCACGGATGCTGATGATGATGATGGCCGGCACCACGGCCAATAAGCGTGAAAGAATCCGCCGCAACCATGGCCGCATGCGCCAGTTCATGAATCCCTCCATGACCACCTGCCCCGCCAGTGTGCCAGTGATGGTGCTGCTCTGGCCACTGGCTAACAAGGCCACCGCAAACAAGGTGCTCGCCGCCACCGTGCCTATCAGCGGTGCCAGCGTCAGGTGGGCGATGCGAATCCAATCGCTCTCCGCTGCGAACGAAATCACCTGCCCACCGGCAACGACCACGCTTTCCTTGCCGTAAAAGACCATTGCCGCGAGCACAAGGATGGCCGCGTTGACAAAAAACGCAATCGTCAGTGCGACGATTGCATCCACGGTATTGAACTTGATGGCGGTTCGGATCGAGTTGTCATCTCTGCCGAATTTGCGCGACTGGACGAGAGCGGAATGGAGGTAGAGATTGTGCGGCATGACAGTTGCGCCGATTATGCCGACGGCCACAACCATCATTCCAGCTCGCCGGAGGTCAGGGTTGAGGAGTGCAGTTGCCATTTCTCCGAAGCCAGGCTGGGTTTGTGGCAAGACAAAGATCTCGATGCCATAGCACACACCAATGGTCAGGACGAATACACTGATGAGTGCTTCAATCATGCGCATGCCCATGCCCTGCAACGACAGCAGTAACAGCACGTCAAACGCGGTGATGACTATCGCCCATGACATCGGGATGTGAAAGAGCAGGTTCAATGCGACCGCGCTGCCCAGCGACTCAGCCAGATCCGTGGCAACCACCGCGAGTTCCATGGTTAGCCAGTTAGGCCAGCGCATCCAGCGCGGATAAAAATCGCGGCTGCACTGCGCCAGATCCTTGCCTGCAACCACCCCGAGCCGGGCGGAAAGGACTTGGAGAATAACCGCCATGAAGCTGGCGAGTGCCACAACCCAGAGCAGCCCGTATTTGAACTGCGCCCCACCTGCAAGGTCAGTGCCCCAGTTGCCCGGATCCATGTAGCCCACGCTGATGAGAATCGCTGGCCCTGAAAACGCCCTCCATTGCCGCCAGAAACCCGCCTTGGCATGTGGCACACTCACCGTTTGATAGGTCTCCGGCAGGCTGTGGTGGTTGCCCCCCTTGTCCTCGGATGCTGAACTGGTGGCGTCCTTTTTCTTCATCAAAAATCAAATGGATTGGGTGGACCTTGGATTGCTGAAAGATGGCTGTTTGCGCCCGTTTGCGCCTGTTTGCGCCTGTTTGGTGGATGTGATCATCGGTGGTCTCGCTGAAATCGGATGCAGATCCTTCAAAGGAGAAGGCGGGCAGACTTGTCGCCGCCATCACATCCCTTGTCAAGTACCACTCAGTGTGACCTGAAATCAGCTAAAGCATCGGGACAGTTTGAAACCCTGAAGTACGCCTCCCCGAAGTCGCGGTAACGGGGCGGCTTTCCCACGTTGCGCGACATTCGGATGGTCCGATCGGACCATCCGAATGTCGCATCCTTACCCCTGGGCGACTAGCGACCCTTGCTGGGATTGATCAACAAAGGAACTTGCACCGCCGATGGGCTTACAACCACGGGACTAACTGAGCTGGAAGGGGGGGGAGAAGTCGGTCTTGCTCGACGGCAGGGCTGATTTGAGGTCGGGTGCTGGGTTTGGATCCCATGCCCCTTTGCTAAAGATTTGCGTCCCTCTCGGTTTAGCGACAATCTTTAAGTTTGTGTGGAGGGGTAATTGCTTGACTGTGGTGGCCACCGGCGAAACCCTATGTGCAAAGTTTGGCCCAATTTCCTATGAATTCGATCCTCCCGTTTGCTCCACTGCCGATCATCCCCGCCGGGTGCGGCGCGGTCCTATCGTGTTTTCTGCTGGTGTTTTCGCCCAAGGCGGCAGCCACCGACTGCTTGTATGCCAACGGTTCTATCGTTAGCATGGATGCCAGCGGCGCGATCTTCGAGGCGGTGGGTGTGCGCGACGGGCGAATTGTTGCGGTGGGCACTCAGGCGGCCGTGGCAGAGCGTCTGGATCCAGGGTTTTCGCAAATCGACTTGCAGGGGCATTCGCTGTTGCCGGGCTTTTACGCCGCTCACGATCACTTTCCAGAAGCCGGCGAAAACGACTTATATCAAGTCGATTTGAATAGTCCGCCACTCGGGACCGTCCACAATATCGATGAATTGGTCGCGGCGCTCAAGCGCAAGGCAGAAGCGACTGCGCCGGGCCAGTGGGTGCTCGGGTGGGGCTATGATGACACACTGTTAGCAGAAGGGCGTCACCCGACCCGTGCCGACTTGGATCGAGTCTCGACCCGCCATCCGGTGTGGGTCGCACATATCTCAGGTCACCTCGGCGCTGCCAATTCGATGGCCTTGGAAATCGCCGGCGTGACCAAGGCCACCGCCCAACCGCGCAGTGGCCGCATCCGCCTTGATGAGCAGACAGGCGAGCCTAACGGTGTCTTCGAGGAATGCGCTTCGCTGGTGGGCCGCCACATTCCCGGATATACGGTCAAGCAACGGCAGGCCGCGATTCGTCAGGCGCAAACTGGCTATCTGGCACAGGGTGTCACGACCACGGTGATTGCCGGGGCCACGGCCGAGACGCTGCACGATTTGGATACGGCGATGGCTTCTGATATGCTGCATCTGCGGATCACGGCGCTGGTTGCCTGGCGATTTGCGGATCCGATGCCAACCCTCAAGGCGGCAACGGAGCGCCTTCATCTAACTGGAGTTAAGATCCTTCAGGATGGCTCGCTTCAGGGGTACACCGGATATCTAACGAAGCCCTACTATCAACAACCCTCAGGCAAGCAAGACTATCTGGGGTATGCTTCCCGGCCACGAGAGGAACTCATTCAGATGGTCAGCAAATTTCATCAGCAGGGGTTGCAGGTGGCGATTCACGGCAATGGTGACGCAGCCATCGATGATATTCTCGAAGCGTTTGCCGCGGCACAACGGACTGCACCTCGCGCCGATGCCCGCCATCGCATTGAACACTGCCAAACGGCGCGTGAAGACCAACTCGCCCGCATGGAACAGCTTGGTGTGTCGCCATCGTTCTTCGTTGCCCATGTCTATTACTGGGGCGACCGCCACCGTGATATTTTCCTCGGCCCTGAGCGTGCCGCCAGGATTTCACCGCTGGCCGGCGCGCTGCATCATCACTTGCACTTCACTCTTCACAACGATACGTCGGTCACCCCGGTCAACCCGCTGATGCTGGTCTGGACGGCGGTCAACCGCGTCACTTCCAGCGGCAAAGTGCTCGGCCAGGAACAATCCATTCCTGTGCTCGACGCCCTCCGCAGCGTTACCAGCGAAGCCGCATGGCAAAATTTTGAGGACAAGGACCGAGGTTCTATTGAACCCGGAAAGCTCGCTGATTTTGTGATTTTGGATCGCAATCCGCTCATTGTACCGCCGATGGAAGTGCGCGACTTGCAGGTGCTCGAGACCATCATCGGCGGCCAGCGTGTGTATGTCCGTTAGGGAGGTATTGCCTGAGACTCTTGGAAATGGGAAGAGGATTTCGGCGTGAGCTCATGGCGAAGTCAGCTTGGCACATCACCGGTTCAGCAACTTCAATCATTCATCACAAATTCTGGATTACTAGGACTCTAGAACGCTGCGGAACTCATGGCTCGCCCCCCAAGTCATACCACGGGGCGGGCAAGATGGCTATTTTGTCAGGAAAACATCCAGTTCATAGATGGACCAATGGTACTTGGGATTGGTGCCGGTCTGGGTGATCCTGAAATAGCGGGAGGATTGCGGCGGGAAGCTGATTGTGGTGATGCCCAATTGGCCGGCACCACTTGCCACCGGTTCGCTCCAGGCAACACCGTCGTTGGATACACTCACGGCATACTTTTCTGGTGAATCCCAGAGCGCCCAGGTGTTGTCTAACACGATCTTGTCGAATTTTCGCACCTGCTGCATGTCCACTTGGAACCATTGTCCCGGGTGCTGGGTTTCGGTCAAGTCGCGCCAGCCCGTCCAGTGGTCATTGTCCAAGGCATTCGCGGCTGCCACATCCACCGGGATTTTGCCGCCACTGAAGGGGAATATGCCGTCGGGCACTGATGCCGAAGCACTCCAGGTTTTCTTGTCCAAGGCCACTTCCTGAGCTGCGATTGGCGGCATCGGCTTGGGTGTGGTGAGGGGCAAGTTGCCGTGGCCGACGAATTTCCAGGTTCCTGGAGCGGTTTTAAACTTCACATAGCCGACATCCTCGCTATCCCACGTCACACCTTTGACGGCACCATCGACGCCTGCTTTGGCAGCGGCATTCCAGATCAGGGTGCCGTTGACTGTGATGGAATCCAATTTGCTGAACGAGCCCTTGGGAATGCCGACGATGGCGGTGGTGTCGGCGGGCGAGATGAGTTCGATGGCATACTCGGCAGCGGTTTTGCGCAAGTCCACCGTCACGTTGCCCTTGACCGATGGCACCACCACCTTGATGGATGTTAGGAACGCCTCCTTCGGCATAACCTGATAGATCGACCAGCCCGGAGCCAGTGCGGACACCCCGGCGATCGTCTGGGACAACAGGATGGCTGGCGGATTCCAGCCGTGATTGAGTGAGGAGCCCTCGTCGAAGGCATCAATGCGCGACGCCCACCAGCGGTCGTAGTGCTCCCACAACGTGGTGAAGCTGCACGGAATCATTGTCTTGTAGCGGTTGTACATCCGCAGCAGCGCGTATTCCTGCTTGCCCATCGTGCAGAGCGCTTCAAACACCCAGCGGTCAAAGAAACAACTCGAATAGGTCTTCTTGGTTAGGACATGCTCATAGATTGCTTCCCACTTCTCGGGCCCGGCCAGTCCGGCGTTGACGGCCATGGCGTTGGCACGATCATCGGGTTCGGTTACTTGTGCTGACATATAGCATTTGTCCTTCCAGTATTGGCTGTCGAAGGTGTTCTTGATCGCCTCGCGCTTGGCATCGATGGCTGCCACGTCTGCCTCGTGACCGGTGACTAGGGCGATCTTTTTCAAGGTGCCAAGGCAGATATAAAAGAAGCAGGTTTCGGTGACAGCGGTGTCTTTGACTTCCTTGCCCCAATCGAACCAAGTGTGAGGGTTGCCAAATTGATAGGTCTCGAACAGGAATTTTTTGGTAGGTTCATAGATGGTCCGCATGGAATCGAGGTCGCCGCTTTGCAGGTAATAGAACCACAATCCGTACTCGCCGAGGAACTCAAGGTGTTGGCCTGGATAGAACTTCGGTTGGAGTTCGCGCCGCACCAGATCTCTGGCCAGACGGTGGGCCTTCGAGTCGAAAACATAGAAACACTGGTTCATCTCCGGCGTCCCATCCCCCCAGAAACCCACCCGCTCGCGGTCCGGACAGTCGTAAAAATGGTCACGCATGCAAAGGTAGGCGGTGCGCGCCGCTTTCTTCCACAGTATGTTGTAGTCGTTGTCATTGCACTCGAACGAGCCGGCGAAGCTGGTATCGTAACCGGTTTCCCGGTACTTGACGGCCTTGACGTTTACGCCTGCGGGGATCGTGTAAATCGCCCCTTCTCCGCTCACCCAGTTATTTGCCTCGTGGACTTGCGGGCCGTCGGTGGTGCGGCACGTCTCAGTATGCGTCAGGTAGCGCACCAGCGGATTCGTCGAATCATAGCGAATTTCCTGGCCCGCCGTTGCCTCTAACTCAATCCACGCTTGATAGTGGCAGTTGTATGGCAGCGTACACACCAACTTCCAGGCCTTGGCTTCCGCATGGGGCAGATCTTTGGAAACGTGCACGTACTCCTTCAACCCGTAATCCTTCATCGGTGATGGGGCCTCCGGGGCATCCGCCGCTCCAGTCCGCCCTAGCAGCAGCACGGACACGACCAGTGCAAACCCGCTGGCTAGTAAAATTTTTCGATTGGGGTTCATCTGGGTGTTCATTTGGAGGCAATCCACTACGCCGGAGTCGGCGGATTCCTTTCGCCCGGGAACAAGAAAGACCTGCTTGATGCAGGCCGATCATCTTTGAGAACAGAGGGGGTATTTTTTCTCTGCCGATAATTTACTTAGCCGAGAAATACTGATTTGAGCTTGTGATTATTGCGGGCAATTGCTTATTTCGGCGCGCGGCCGTTTCATGACCCCGATGGTTTCGGTTCATTTTGCCGCAGTTTTCACCTCAGACCCATCGCGTGCATCACCTTCCCGACCGATCTGCAGTGACGCGTTTTCGCTTTGCGGCCATGTTGCTGCTAGGCAAATGGGCCTTGGTCTGCGGCTCTGCGGGGGTGCTCGTTTATGCGCTTTGGATTGCAGACCCAGGGGAAACCCAACTGGCCATCAGTATGATTTGGCTCACCGTGTGCGTCAGCGTGGTTCAGTGGTTGCTGGCCGGGCGTGCCCGCTGTCCGCTATGCGTAGGCCGGCCATTGGCCCGTCAGATGTGTGTCGCTCACCGGAGTATCCGGCCATTATTTGGGAGTCACCCGGTGCGGGTGGCCACTTCGGTGATGTTCAAAGGCTGGTTTCGCTGTCCATACTGCGGGGAACCAACCGTTGTCGCTGAACGCCGCCGACGCTGAGACATGTGGCTGTTCGGCTGCCCATGGATTTTCCCATCCGAAACCCATAATTCGGAATATCGGCCGTTTTTGCCCGTTCCCGTCAACCCGTGAGCCGGCGCGTGGTGGTCAATTCGCGCAATGCAAAATTCCGGCTTTGCCGGTGGCTGGATTTAAGTCATGACAGGCGTATGCGAATATTTGATTTGGCACGTGAGCATGCGGTGATTGGGTCGGCTGAAGCGGTTCTTGGCTGGGATCAGGAAACCTATTTGCCACCGGCAGCATCGGCGCAGCGTGCCATGCAATTGTCATGGCTGACGGCCAAGGCGCATGAGCTGGCCACTTCAGCTGATTGGCAGCGTGCGCTTGAAGAGGCTGAAGCAAGCGCTGAAACCAGCGATTCTACCCGGCGTGCCAACCTTCGTGAAATGCGCCGCAGTTTTGATCGGGCCACCCGACTGCCTGTGGCATTGGTGGCTCGCGAGGCGGCCGCCTGTTCACTGGCCAAGCATGCTTGGGCGGAGGCTCGCGAACGAGCGGATTTTAGCAGGTTTGCGCCGCACCTCGCTGGCTTGTTAGATATTGCGAGGGAAAAGGCGGATCGTTGGGGGTACAGCGGCGAGCCCTATGATGCGCTGCTTGATGGATATGAGCGGCGCACCAGCACTGCGGCTGTGGCGGCCTTGTTTGATTCGTTGCGTCCGGAATTGCGGCGGATCGCGGCCAGCGCCGTGGAGGCGAGCGCCGCGCACTCTCCCAGCCTGCCGCCCGGCCCTTATCCGCTTGCGGGCCAGCAGCGGCTTAATGCGCAGGTTGCCGCAGCCATTGGTTTTGATTTTCAAGCGGGGCGGATTGATACGACCAACCATCCGTTTTGCACGACACTGGGTCCGCGCGACGTGCGGCTGACGACCCGTTACGATGATGGTGACTTCACCTCGTCGCTTTTCGGGGTGTTGCATGAAGCTGGGCACGGATTATATGAGCAGGGGTTACCTGAGGCTGACTTCGGCCTGCCATCCGGCAGTTCCTTGTCATTGGGCATTCACGAATCGCAGTCGCGGCTTTGGGAAAACCACATCGGTCGATCGCGGGCATTCTGGAACCGTTGGTATCCTGTGGCTCAGGAATGTTTTCCACAGCTGGCTGGCTTTCCTCTGGAAAACTTCCTCCGCTACCTGTGGCGTGCTGCGTTTTCGCCGATCCGTGTGGATGCGGACGAGGCCACCTACGACCTGCACATCTTGTTGCGCTTCGGCATCGAGCGACAAATGGTCAGTGGCAGTCTGGCGGTTGCCGACATACCAACCGCTTGGAATGAGGGGTTCCGCGAATTATTTGGATTTGCCCCGGCAAATGACCGTCAGGGCTGTTTGCAGGACATCCACTGGGCGATGGGCGGGCTGGGATACTTTGCCACCTACTCGCTCGGCAATATCAACGCCGCCCAATTGCATGCCGCTGCCTGCTCTGAGCCGCACATTGCGGCCGCCTGCGAGCAAGCCGACTACGCGCCACTGCTTGGCTGGTTGCGCAGTTCCGTTCATGCCCACGGAGCCACCCTTGATCCCGCCGAGCTCATCACTCAAGCCACGGGTGCCGCGCCTTCTCCCACCGCTTACCTAGCCCACCTCCAAGCCAGATACTTGTAGAAGAGACACACCTAACAGACACAAGACTCAAGAAGAGAGGAAGAAAGCGAGTGCTTCTCTCTCTGGCCATTGGGCGGAGCATGGCGCTTCTTCCTCTTGTCTTCCGTCTTCTGTCTTGTAGTCTTCTGTCTTCCCCCCATGTCTCAAGGAATATTCATAGTCATAGAAGGCATCGACGGCACCGGCAAGTCCACACAGGTGCGGCTCCTCGCCGAGTGGTTCGCCGCCCAGGACCGCGAGGTAATCACCAGTCGCGAACCGACCGACGGCCCATGGGGAAAAAAATTGCGGGATTCTGCGGCCAGCGGGCGTCTGGCCCCGACGGAGGAATTGGAGTATTTTCTCAAGGACCGCCGCCAACATGTGGAAGAACTCATCGCCCCGGCGCTGGCCGCTGGCAAGGTGTTCATCCTCGATCGCTACTATTTCTCAACCATGGCCTATCAGGGGGCTCGGGGATTCGACCCAACGGAAATCCGCCGGCTCAACGAGGAGTTTGCGCCGCTGCCAGATCTATTGCTCATCCTCGATTTGGAGGTCAGTGCCGCGCACCAGCGCATCGGTGCTCGTGGCGATGCAACTAACGAATTTGAACAACGCGAGGCCCTCGAGCGCTGCCGCCAAATCTTCCTCTCTCTCAAAGACGAACCCTTCGCACGCGTCATCCCATGCAACGACTCCATCACTGCTGTTGCAGCGCTCTTGCAGCAGGCCGTGCGCCAAGCCGGTCTGGCACCGGCGATCTGACAAATCCGCTCGTTTGAGGCGCCAAACTCGTATCTGTCGCATGGTATGGGGTAAACCCTCCGCTACACCACGGCGTCGCCCACCGTCATCTCATTCGCATCGGCGGTCATAGGCGCGCCTCTATCAAATGCGACAAGCGCCAATCCTGATTGAACCAGGATTGGCGCTTGGGTGAAGTGGAATCAGTGTTCCTTAATACAATCTAACGACTGCAAGAGCCTCCGAAAGATGCCTGCTTACGGTGTGACCACCAGACGGCAGAACTTGCGCTCGGCTCCCGTGGGCAGGGTGAAGACAACCTTGCCCGGATCTGAGAGGTCAACGCCGGAGGTGGCGGTTTGCCAAGTGCTGAGGTTATCAGATACCTGCACCTCAAACGAAGCGACCGTGCCGACGTGCGGCCAAGTGACCTTGCCATTGATCACACCCGGGTTGGAGGCCATGCCATTCATGCCCATGAAGTATGCAACTCCATTGGCAACCCCATCCTGATTGTAATCTTCGTTGGCCGCACCGCCGCCCGCATTTTGCGTCGCCCAGCTGGCATAACCACTGGCCGCAGCGCTAAACCACTTGCTCGTCAGATAGGTCTCGACCTGCAACCGCTCCTGTTCGGTTAGCACACGGTCGTAGATGATTACTTCGGCCTGATACTGGTTGCCAGCGTGGTAGGTGCGGTCCTTGTTAAAGGAATCAGCTTGCGCCGTTCCGCCATCCGTCAGCACTTCGACCAGGTTGAACCCGTTGTGAAGGGTCGTGGGCATGGGATCGTTTCGTCCGTCGACCAGGACGCCATTCACATAGGTGGACCCATTGTTGATGGCATCACTGTATCCCACCCAAATCGATGAGGCAGCGTTATCATCGCTAGGCCGGTGGAAATTGTAGGCATCGGCATCGGTCAGCAGGAAGCTGTTGCCCTTGAATACTGAGAACACCGTGCGGATGTTGCCATCCCTGGTGAATCGCAAGGCCGCACTGTTGCCAGCACCGCTATTCCCGGCAAAATAGATCGCTCCAAGACCGGATTCGGTGCCCGAATTGGCCACATATACCGGAGTGGCGTTTCCACTCGGCACCGTCGCGTTGGCACCATTGCCACTGATGTCATTCCACTGGGTGACGGGGGCATTGTCAGCCAAACCAAGCGCAGAGGCGTCGAACCAACGGGTGTAATCGCCCACCGGCGGGCCAGGTGGCAGGATGGTGACCGTGACGGTATAGTCATTGGTGGTGTTATCCGAGGCGGTGACTACGTAATGCACCGGACTGCTGAAGTCATGGGTGGATCCGCTGACTGGAACGGAGGTGGCATCGGCGGACAGAGTGAACGTGGGTGCCAGCGCCGTCACTGCCGTGCCCTGCGGCACATACTTGGTGATGGTGGTGCCGGTGATGCTGGCATCGCCGCACGTGGGGAATGTGAAACTGGTGATTTTTGCCTGCGGGCCGGTCGGATAGGTTGAGGCCTCGATCTTGTACTTCGCAGTTAGATAGGCGCCAACGGCGAGTTCCTGTCCGGGGGTGAGCACATGGTCATAAGCAATGATCTCAGCCACATCCAAGCTACATGAGTGATACTGGGCCGAGCCGTTTCCATAACAATTGCCAAGGCTGTAATTTCTCGGAGTTGCGTCTGGATATGCGCCGGTGATCTTGAGGATGATATAAACGCCGTCGTTGGTGACGTTGTTTCCAGGCAATACGGTTCCATTCTCCGACACGGCTGCGGGTGAATTCCCGCCCCAGAATGAGCCTGCTTCGTTGCCCATCATGTAGCCGTGCTGGTCGGTGACATTGCCCAAAGCAGCGCCCCATTGGCTGAAGCCGTTCGAGTTGTCAGGGTTCCTGATGACCATGTACTGTTCCTTGGCGAACAGGGTGCCGACGATGTCCGCATACCCTTGGTTGCGGAATTGGACCACTGGCAGGCCATTGACCTGGCTGGCAGCGTAGGTCATGGTGCCGGCCGTGCGCGACGCCGTATGCCCGTAGCCAGAAAGATCCGCCCAGGTGTCCACTGAGTTACCGTTGCTCAGGCCGTTGAGTTGCGATGCATCATACCACGCCACAAGGCCATCGCTCGTACCCAAGCCAGCCGGAGCGGGCGGGGCCACAATGACCGTGACGGTATATGCATTGTTGGTGATTCCGTCGCTGACGTTGTAAGTCACCGGATCAGTGAAGTCACGCGTTTCACCGGAAACAGCCGCCACGCCGCCAACCGTGCAAGTGGTGGCATTGGCAAGTGAGAAGGTCGGTGCGAGCGCCGTTACATTCGTTCCATTTGCAACATTCCAAGTGATCGAGGCAGCATTGCCCGAAACCTTGCTAATGCTCGCGCCCGGACCAAAACTGACGATATTCGGTGAAGGTGCCTGATATTCTGTGGTCAGGGCGTATTTTTGAGTTAGATATAGTCCCACTGAGTTGGCCTCGTCGGCGGATAGAATGTGATCGTAGAGGATCACCTCGGCGATGTCGCCATTCAACTGTGCGCCATTTCCGGCGGCGCCGTCACCGATGTTCCAATTCAGACCGCTGCCGGTATTATAGTCCGGCGAGTCGGCACCGATCTGAGTTCCGTCCAGGAGCATCCGATAGACTGAGCTGCTACTTTCGAGGGTGAAGAGATGCGAGCCGGATTGTGGCCATTTGCCATAACTGAAAGATCCGCCAGCACGACCGTTACGGAACGACCCGGGAGTGGACTCGTTCCATGAGTCAGCAACCCAGCGCTCATCGTTATTGCGATTTCCGAACAGGCTGTAGCGGCCGTCATTATTAATCGTCCCCACGGTGTAAAGGCTGGCTGCACTGGGAAATTTGGCGCTCAGGTCCCCAAGATATAGCCTGCCGCCGCTGTCATCGCCGGTTTGTGTGAAGTGAAGCACGGGCTTGCCGTTCAATGAATCGGCAACGTAGGTCGGCGCCGGCTGGCTGCCAGTTTGGCTGGTGGCATGATGGAAATTTCCGCTTTGATCAATCCACTTCAGGACGTTGCCGGAACCGTCCACTTGAGTGGCATCTGCGGCATTCACTGCATCGGCCTTCAGCCACACGACCAAGCCGCTCAGGGGCAACGGCGAGATGGTGACCGTCACGATATAGTTATTTTCTGTTGCTCCGTCGGTGACTTTGTATGTTTGCGGGCTGGAGAAGTTATATGAAGTGGTACCGTTGTCATGATCGCATGTTCCAGAACTCAGGGTGTAGCTCGGAGCCAGGCTCGTCAGGTCAGCCCCGGCGGACACCAGTAGAGTGACCGTCTTCGATACTTGATCGATGGCGGCGGTGCCATTTGTGACACCAAAGGATGTGATCAGGGCCGGGGCGGCCACGCTGAGTGCGCCGCTTGTCGTGTCGAAGGTCCATGTCTTGCCGCTTGCATCGGATTTTGTGAAGACCTCGCCAGACTTGATGAAGCCTGAAACGCCAAAGCTGCCGCCGAAGGACTTTGTTGCGACATCCACCAGCGCCCATGATCCGTTAGATATGCTAACCGAAGAAGTGTCAATAACGAATGTGCCATCCAGGGTGGCAGTTCCTCCACCCGTAATTTTATTGCTAGACGTATCTGTAAGGACAAAGGACAAGCTGCCGGCGCTATCGAGAACCAGCGTGCTACCGGCTTTGACAGTGGTGTTGCTGCTATAGGTGCTTTGGCCGGAAAGGGTCAAGGTGCCGCTGCCGGTCACTTGCAGGAAGCCGATGCCGGAAATCGCGCCGGACAATGTCTGCGCTGCCGAGCTGGCATAATTGAGGGTGGTGGTAGAACCCAGTGCGATGGCACCCGGATAGATGCCATTGCCCAAGGACCCCAGCCCGTTGGAAGTATTTCCACTGCTATGGGTGATGGTGCCACCGATCGTCAGGCAACCAGCCGCAGGACCGCCGCCTTGTAGCAGGGTGAGGGGCCCGGTGAAGGTATTAACTGCGTTGAGATTTACCCAGCTCTGTGAGCCACTTTGGCATCTGAAGCTAATGGTTACTCCCAGTGGGCTGCCGTCGCCAACGTTGGGGATTCCCGAGTTGAATGTTACGGATTCACGGTCGCCATTGCCGCTGCTTCCGGTGCTGATGGCAAGAGTCGTCGCGCCGGTGGCCGTGTTAGTGATTGGTCCGTTCACAACAAAGTCCATGTCGTTATCATTGAACGCAAGCCGAGGAGTGACGCCCGCGAAGACGATGGATGCGTTGTTGACGATCGAGAGGGTTGGGCCGGCTTGGCTTGCGTTGGCTCGAAGTCTGGAGTTGTCGTTGAGCGTACAGATTCCTGTTTCGTTGAACGTCTTGGTGGTACCGACTAACGTTGTGGCGGCGTCATCAATATTAATGGTGGCACCACTTGCGATGGTGATGTCGGCACTAGCAGATTGAAGCGCAAAGAGCGCGGCAATCGTACCTGCGAGGGCGGAGTTTTTGAGCAGATATGTGGCTCGATTGATAGAATTCATTCGCTGGTTTGTTGATGTGTATGGTTCTCTCTTGTTTTTGTTAGAACATCGGTCCGCTAGTGCCATCCTGACTTTCTGCCACGCCGATTGGGGCGCTGTGAAATCTGCAAGATGGGCGTAGCGGGCCCAAATTCGTTTGGCGACAGAGAATCCAAGGAAGGCCAATGACGAGAAAATTCCAACAATTCGCAGGAATTGGCGAGAGAATGGGGTCTGATGCGGAGTGAGTTGACGTTACAAATGAATTGCCTCGGGAACACTTCGGGATTTGGCGATTCCGTCATTTGGCTATTCGGATAGGTTCGCAGTCATCCTCGGCCGCCTGAGTGGACTTCGTGAAGGGGAATCGCCTTGCAGCTGAGACAAGTGGGCGCCTTCGGATGTCGTAACGCGCAAGGATCAATTATTTGCAGGCGTGCTGGTGAGTCGCTGGCTGGCGCTCAATCCAAAACGTTCCGGGCGATACATCTCTTCGACCTTGGCGGCCGGCGCGGTGACGTTTCCTGCCGAGCGAACCCGGGCGAGATACCTGAAAGTGAAGGTGCCCGCAGGCAAATGGTCACAGAAGTAGAGGACACGGTCGGCGCGGATCTCACGGTAGTCAGCGGCCCACGCATGGTCGAGTGAGCCACCCTCGCCCGTCTGCTGGCTGCGGAATTCCGGATGAATCGCTTCGAGGATGGCCGGCAACGGGTCGTCAATGGCAACAAAATGCCCGGGGCGAGGCGTCTCTATCCGCAACGTCACCAATACCCGGTCGCCGACCTCCAGACCCGTGGCATCACCCAGCGAACCGTCACTGGCAATTTTTTGATAGGCCCGGGACACCGCGTAGCCTCGGTCCTGCCGGGGTTGCTCGGTCACCTGCGGCTTGACGACAAAACTCGCCTCGCCGAAAAGCGCAGCTTGTTTTGGATTTTTCACCTCGACCGGACCGAGCGGTGCTTCAGCGGCGAAGGTGAACTGCGAGGTTGCCTCCAGTTTTTCTTTGGTTAGGGATACTTCAGTGGCTGCACCGGCCTTGACCAGAGTGGCATCGACCGGTTTGACCTCGCGTTCAACGGTGGCAAAATACCGGCTGAGAGCGAGCAGCGCCCAGGCGTTTTCCTGGGTCGTCCGCCAACGCCCGTTGCGGCGCTCAGCGAGCAATTCCTTCGCCAACCGGCCGACTTCTGGATCGGCGGGCTTGAAGCCGCTCCAAGCTAATAGGAGAGCGGCGCGCTCCCGAGTCGCGCTGCCGAACCATGAGCCGGCCTCCGGTGCTGGCGTCCGGGGGTCCAGCAGAAGGGCAATGTTTTTTTCCGAACCTTGGGTCGCCATCATGGCGCAGGCCAACAAGGCGCGGCCTTCTCGGGACAATCCTGCGCGCCGCGCTAACAATTTCTCGTGATAGGCGGGCTCGGACGCGCCAGCTGCGGCGAGGGCGAAAAGTGCGAGGGCATAATCGTCGGGGGCGGCTTCCCGGCGCTTGGCCCCGAGACCGCGCAGTTGGCCACTGACGTACTTGAGGAGTTCGGGCCACTTCGCTGGCATTGCTTCGCCTTGGTGTTCTAACAGGCTGAGTGCCAAGACGGCGTACGCGCTGGGGAACAGGCTGGCCTCATGAGCACCGGGCCAGTAGCCGATGCCGCCGTCCCGGGTTTGCAATTTGGTGAGTTTTTCGATGCCGCCTTGAATGGCTTCGTGGGTAGCGGCCTTGGTTCTAACTACTTCAGGCAGGACTGGGGAGAGGTCCCCGGCGACGATCCACGGCACCAGAGCCGAGACGGTCTGCTCCGCGCAGCCGTAGGGGTACTCTAGCAGCGCGGCACTTGTCTCCCGCAACGACGCAAGCCGGGTGTTGGAAAGCGTCACCCGCAGCGAGCCATTTCCCTCTAGCAATTGCGGGTTCACCCCGGCCAGCAAATCGTTAGAAGTGGCATTGAGGTCACTCAGATAGGTTTCCTTCAACACCGGAGCGGGAGAGCCGACTTTCAAGGTGGCGGCGAGCGCGTCATCGTAGGATTTGCCGTCAGCCTCGAGGCGGGCCGTCCATTTCCATGAGGCATCACCCATGGCACGCAAGCGCACCGGGAAATCCACTGTGGCCGCCGCGCCATCCTCGAGGGTGAGGGTGGCGACGAGTGGCGCTTTCGCCGGTTCGGCCGTCGCGTCGAGGACGAGCGCCACCTCCGCCGTGCCTTTCGCACCGGTTTCATTGCGAACCACGGCCCGCACGATCATCTCATCACCGACGTTGGCAATCTGGCCGAGGGCGGACAGGATCATGAAGCGTTTGCGCAGGCTAACGGAGGATTCGCCTGATCCAAACCGGTTAGCCCCGGCATGAACGACTGCCACCAGTCGGTACCGGGTGAGCGCGTCTGGGGCCTTGAACTTGACCGTTAGATTGCCTTCGCGATCGGTTCGCAGCGAAGGAAACCAGCAAGCTGTGCCGGGGAAATCCCGGCGGAGTTTCTGACCGGGGCCATCGCCACCGCCGCCGCCAATCAGGTATCCCTTATTAGAAAAGCCGCAGTCCGCCGGGTCTTCCGGGAGTAGTTGATAGAGGGATAGACCGGTGCGTATGCCGAGTGGGTAGGACATTTCGAAAATCGAGCGGGGCTTTGGACGCATGTATCCGGTGATGGCGAGCAGGCCGTCGTCCACAGCGAAGAACGTGACTTCGGCATCGGCTACGGCGGCACCATGGGTGTCGCGAACCCGCAAATCTGCTGCGATCTCGTCTCCGGGTTCGACGGTGGCTGAGCGCGGTGTGACTTCGACGTTGAGGCGCGCGGACGGATTGGTGACGTGCAATTGGCAGAGGCCGTAGCGGAAGTCTGGAGACTTGAAGCGCCGGGTACTCTGGTCGGCACCGCGGATTAAAACCATCGACACAAACACGTTCGGGGCATCGCCAGCTTCGATCGGAATTTCGATGACCGGCGCGTTGCCTTCAAGCTGCGGATGCAGGCTGCGCAGAACCCGCGACCCGCGTTCAATGCTCACCCGGGCCTCGCCGGAAATCGGGGTTTTCACCAGGATGCGGGCGACGTCCCCGGGCTGGTATTCGAGTTTGTCGGGGACCAATTCGACTTGCGCGGGATTGCGATAATCCCAGGCGATGGCCTCTTCACCCGCAACATTGAAGTCGTAGCTGACGCTCGTCGGGCGGCCCTTGGCGTCGCTGGCGCTTAGGCGCAGCAGGTACTGGCCGGCACCCTGGGGCTTGAAGCGGGCGCTTTCGCCAGCGGGAAGTTGCCAGCCGGATGTGCCGTGTTCGGGCAGCAGCGTCCGACCCTCGGCGGTGGCGACGATTTCCTCGCTGGTCTCAGTGCGAAACGAGACAGCGTTGCCGGCACCTTGCACGCGGACGGTTTCGTGGCGTAGGCGCAGCAACTCAGCTTTCACTGCGACGGGTTCGCGCAGCGGTTCGCCATCGGGCCTAACCGCCACGGTGCAGGCGATGATTTCGTCGGCGCGGCCGAGCACTTCCAAGTCCGGGCGTTTGAGGCCTAGGTAGAAATCTGCGGCATCCCGGGCGAAGGATGCTCTCTCGGTAACCGTCTGCTGATTGACGTCGGTGACCTCGATGGTGAGCGTTCCGCGGCCCGGGCCACCCGCCGCTGCGGGCAGGTTGGGGCGGATGGATAAACTGCCTGTGGCGGAGAGTTTTTCCTGACCGCGAAGGGTCAGGGACTTCTGGCCGGCGGCGTGTAGGTCGGAAAAGGTGAATTCCTCGAATCCGGCGGGCGCAAATTCACCCGCCGCGTATTGAAGGGTCCAGCGCACCTGGCTTTCACCCAACGCCGAACCAAAATTGTACTTAGCAGCCACCTCCGCCGCCACTGGCGTGGCGGGGGCGAATCGCGCGGCCACCGCCACGCTCACCTCGAAGGCATTCGGTTGGACGTCGGCAACTTGAAATGCCGCATAGCAGCCGCCCGCCCATGATTCGTCCTCGTGGTGCGGGAAAACGAGCCGCACGCCGTGGTAGCCGGTGGTGAATTTGTCGAGGACGATTTCGGTGTCGAAGGCCCCGCGATCATCGGTGCGAATGGCAATTTCACGGCCATGGTCGCCCGGCGCGTTGAGCGTCAGGCTGCCTTTGAGTTCCGCCGCGATGGTGAGTCCGTCGGCACCGGCTTGGCGAACCAGTCCTTTGACGTGGACGGTTTCGCCGGGGCGATAGATCGGACGATCCGTGAAAACCAGGGCACGCAACGGCGGTGACGGGCGTTCCGGCGTATCCCAGGAATCGTAACGGAGCGGCTGGCGAAACCCTGCCATCGACAACTCCTCGCCATGCCAACCGACGCGCATCACGTGCAAATCCCCGCCGCGGCTCGCCACCAGCCAGCCGGGCTTGGCCCCGGGCGGCAGCGCCACGCTGCCATCCGCCGCGCTATCGGCCACAGCAAGCTGCTTGAATCCCTCATCTAGCAATTCGATGCGAGCTCCCTCCACTGCCTTGCCGCTCGCCATGGAAAACACGGTGACTGCAAGTTGTCCGCCGGCCTTTTTCCACAACATGCCGAAGTCGGTCAATTGAACCAGTGCCTGGGCGCAGGGACGCTTCTTGCCGCCAACCCCAGTCATCGGCTTGCCCTCGATGGTTAGGAAAATCATCCCGGCCTGCCCGGGCCCCAGCAATTCAGTCCAGTCGAGGGAACTATCTTGCTGGGCATCCATCTGCGGCTCGGGCAAGGCGATTTCACGGTCGAGGATCACCCGGCCCTCAATCAGACCAGCGGGCAGCGCTCGGTAGGGTTCCTCAGGATCGTGCTCGCGATCGTCCCGATAGCGGTCGAACGCCGCCACCGCTCGGGCGGCTTTGGCCGGCGCGACGAGCCGGGCAA